>NZ_BAAJYR010000377.1:0-3359 GCF_057546605.1 Acidovorax sp. KPB24-03
TGGACGGCTCGCTGAGCGAGCTGGAGGCGCGCCACGGCGACCGATTCCTGCGCATCCACCGCAACGCGCTGGTGGCCCGCCGCGCGGTGCGGGCGCTGGAAAAGCACTATGACCCCGAGGAGGGCGAAGGCTGGGCCGTGCGGCTGCACGGGCTGACCGAATTGCTGGCCGTGTCGCGCCGGCAGGTGGCGGCCGTGCGCGAAGAGCTGGCCGGCTGAAGGCCGAGGGTGTTTTTGGGCCGCCAGCGCAATCAAACCGCCGGCATAACGCTATTATTTTGATAGCAAACCCAGGCCCTGACGCGCCGCCGCACCGGGGCCCCACAGCCGGTCAGTGCGCGTGGGCCATGCCGCTCACCAGCGTGACCACCGTCATCCCCGCCACCAGCCAGGCGATCTGCGCCACCGTCTGGCCCGCGCTCAGGCGCTTTTGCAGCTGCGGGATCAGGTCGGCCAGCGCCACGTAGATGAAGCTGCTGGAGGCGATGGCCAGGAAGTAAGGCAGCCAGTCCTGCAGCTCGCCGACCAGGAAGTACCCCACCACCCCGCCCAGGGCGGTCACCGCGCCGGCCAGCGATACCTTCAGCAGCGCCATGCGGCGATTGGCGCTGGCCTGGCGCAGCACCACCAGGTCGCCCATGTGGTGCGGCACCTCGTGCGCCAGCACCGACAGGGCCGCCACCACGCCCAGGCGCAGGTCGGCCATGAAGGCCGAGGCGATCAGGATGCCGTCGCCGAAGCAGTGCACGCTGTCGCCCGTGAGCAGTGCCCAGCCGCCGCCACCGCGCCGCGCTTCGCCTTCGCGTTCGCGTTCGCCGTGGGCGTGCGCATCACCGTTGGCGTGGTCATGGGCGTGGCCGTGCCCCTGCGTATGGCCATGGGTATGCCCGTGCGAATGCGCATGGCCGTGTCCGTGTCCGTGCTCGTGCCCGTGGTGCCACAGCTCGGCCTTGTCGAGCAGAAAGAAGAACACCAGCCCCACCAGCAGCGTGGCGAACAGGTCGTGCGCGCCGGCCTGGCTCTCGAACGCCTCGGGCAGCAGGTGCATGAAGGCCGTGGCCAGCAGCGCGCCGGCCGCCAGACTCAGCAGGTGCTGCGGCCCCACGCCGCGCCGGCCGTCGCCCAGCCCCGCGCGCATCAACAGGGCGGCCACCCACACGCTGCCGATGCCGGCCGCCAACGTGGCCAGGATGATTGCTACCAAAGTCATGGCTTCTCGTGCTTTCCCTGCAAGGCCTGTCGGCCTTTTGTATCGAATCGATTCGGCGCGCCCGGCGCGCAAAAAAAGCCCCGAAGGGCTTTGGCGGGACCGCTGGGGCAGGAACGCCGCCGGCGATGGTCTCTCAGGCCACGCCGTGTGTCTTGAACCACTGCAGCGCCCGCTTCCACCCGTCCTCGGCCGCTTCCTTGCGGAAGCTGGGCCGGTAGTCGGCATGGAAGGCATGGGGCGCGTCGGGATACACGACGAACTGCGACGCCTTGGCGGCGGCGGAGCCGGTCTGGAGAGCCGCTTTCATCTTATCAATCGTGTCAAGGGGGATGCCGCTGTCTTTTTCGCCGTACAGGCCCAGCACCGGCGCCTTGAGGATCGGGGCGATGTCCACCGGGTGCTTGGGCGTGAGCTCGCTGGCCTGCCCCACCAGCCGGCCGTACCAGGCCACGCCCGCCTTGACGGGGCCGTGGGCGGCGTACAGCCAGGTGATGCGGCCACCCCAGCAAAAACCGGTGATGCCGACCTTCTTCAGGTCGCCGCCGTTCTCGCCCGCCCACTTCACGGTGCCGTCCAGATCGGCCAGCACCTGCGCGTCGGGCACCTTGGAGACCAGCTCGCTCATCAGCTTGGCGGCTTCGGTGTACTGGAGCGGATCGCCCTGGCGGGCATACAGCTCGGGGGCGATGGCCAGGTAGCCGGCCTTGGCGAAACGGCGGCAGGTGTCGGCGATGTATTCATGCACGCCGAAGATCTCCTGGATCACCAGCACCACCGGCAGGTCGGTCTTGCCGGCGGGCGCGGCGCGGTAGGCGGGCACCTTGAAGCCGTTGACCTCGATGCTGACCTTGCCCGCCGTGAGCCCGTCCGCGGGCGTCTGGATCGCGGTCTGTGCCATCACGGGCATGGCCGCGGCGGCATAGCCCACGCCGAAACCGGCACCCAGGGCGACGCGCATCGCGGTTCGGCGGGTGGCTCCCGCCTCGGTGCTCTGGCCCGGCAAGAGGGCGTCGAAATCGGTCTTGAGGTCATCACGCAGCATGGTCTGGCTCCTGGTTGGGTGAAAGGATCGGCAGCGCAAGAGTCTAGGGCCTGCGGCGCGCGGCGGCATGACCCGCAGGGCTGAACGGGTTTGCCGCCGTTCGCCCAGGGTCGGTGCAGCGAAGGTGCAGTGATGGCGCGGCTTTTATTTCTGTCTTGACAGAAATAAAGGAAAACCTAAACTGCCCCCATGCAACTGACCGACATCGCCCAACGCTTCGTGGTTCACTGGGGGGAGATGGGGACCGCCTGGGGCGTGAACCGCACCGTGGCCCAGATCCACGCGCTGCTCTTCTTCCATGGCCGCCCGCTGCATGCCGAGGAAATCTGCGAGACGCTGGGCGTGGCCCGTTCCAACGCCAGCAACAGCCTCAAGGAGCTGCTCAACTGGAACCTGATCCGCACCACCCACGTGCTGGGCGACCGGCGCGACTATTTCGAAACCTCCACCGACGTGTGGGAGCTGTTTCGCACCGTGGTGCGCGAACGCAAGGAGCGCGAGTTCGACCCCACCGTGCGCATGCTGCGCGAACTGGTGGCCCGCCCCGACTTCGCCAGCGAAACCGCCGATGCCCAGGACCGCGTGCGCGAGACGCTGCACCTCATGGATTCGCTGGGGGTGTGGGCCGACGAAATGCTGCGCCTGTCCCCCGCCACGCTCGACAAGGTGCTGCGCCTGGGGGCCAGCGTGCAGAAGTTCGTGCGCGGCGGAACGGCCGACAAGGCATCCCCGGGCTAAGCCTTTTTTTGCCCTGATGTTTCTGTTTTGAATGAAATTTCGGAAGGATTGAACATGAATGCCGCAGCCACCCCCGACCCCGCCATCTATCCCCTCACCCTCTACTTCGACTCGCGCTGCCGCCTGTGCGCCGCCGAGATGGGCAACCTGATGCTGCGCAATACCGGCGGCCTGCTGCGCTTTGCCGACGTGTGGGCGCCGGACTTCAAAGGCCCACCGGCAGGCACCACCCGGGACGACCTGCTCACCCTGATCCATGCGCGCCAGGCCGACGGCCGGCTGCTGCGCGGCGTCGCGGTGTTCCGCGCGGCCTACGAGGCCGTGGGTCTGGGCTGGCTGACCGCCGCCACCCGCTGGCCGGTCATCGGGC
>NZ_BAAJYR010000378.1:0-3354 GCF_057546605.1 Acidovorax sp. KPB24-03
GCTGGCCCAGACGCGCTGCACCAGCCGCGCCCGACGCCGCGCGCCGAAGGGCTGCGGGCGCTGCGCCAGCCAGGCCTGCAGCGCGGCCAGGCGGCCGTGCCCACCGGCACGCTGCGGCGCTTGGAGCCCTTGCCGAACACATGCGCCTCGCCGGCCTCCAGGTCGATCCAGCCGCGGCCCTGGCGCTGGGTGTCGGGGCCGGGCACGGCATCCAAGCCCACCAGCTCGCCCACCCGCAGTCCGCAGCCGTAGAGCAGCTCCACCATGGCGGCGTCGCGCGCCTCCAGCCAGGGGTCTCCGCCCGCGTGCTCGAACTCAGCCAGGCGCACTGCGTCGTCCACGGGCAGGGCCTTGGGCAGCGGCTTGGGCGCGCGCGGCGCCCGCACGCCCTGCACGGGGTTGTGCGGCACCAGGCCCTGCTGCCCGGCCCACGTGAAGAACCCGCGCCATCCCGAGAGGATGAGCGCGATGCCGCGCCCGCTGCGCCCGCCGCCGTGCATCTGCGCGACGAAGCGGCGGATGTGCGCGGTGGTCAACCCGAGCAGCGGCACGCCCGCGCCTTCGGCGAAGCGGGCGAGCTTTTGCAGGTCCAGCGTGTACAGGGCCAGGGTGCGGGCGGCCAGGCGCTTTTCCACGCGCACGTGCTCCAGGTAGCGCAGCACCGCCGGATCGGTGGGCGCGGTGGCGGCCGGTGCCGGCTCGGCATCGGTGGTGGGCACCGGTTCGGTCATGGCAGGCGGCGATGCAGGGAAAATGAAGGGCAGAAGGCGCCGGCGGGCAAGGGGCCGGCGTCGCCGCTCAGCGCAGGCGCGAGAGCGCGCCGCTCGCCAGCTCCGCCATGCGGGCGAGAAAATCCGTGCCCATGGCGGCATCGAAGCGGTGCGGATCGGCCGAGCCCAGCACCAGCAGACCGAAGGCCGGCTCGGTGCTGTCGATCGCGCCTTCGCGCAGCGGCAGCAGGGCCAGCGACTGCACCTGCGATGCATCGGGCAGCCACGCCGTGGGCTCGAACCCCAGGTTGGGCCCGCAGAACGGCATGGTCAGCGACGAAGCGAAGGCCCGTGCATCCTCGCTCGCGCCCTGGGCGTAGGCCGCACCGGCATAGGTGGGGGCCACGTCCCACAGGCGCAGCGCGGCCTGCGGCACGTCGAACAGGCGGCGGATGCCCTCCTCCACCACGTGCGGCAGGCTGGAGGGGTTGCGGGCCTCGGCCAGCTCGCGCGTCCAGCGGTGGATCTTGTGGGCGATGGCGGCGTTCTCGTTGCTGTTGCGCACCATTTCCATGATGCGCTGCTCCAGGCCCTTGATCTTCTCGCGCAGCATCTCGGCCTGGCGCTCCTGCAGGCTCACGGCCCGCTGGCCGTGGGGGCTGGTGATCTGCACGCTGGCCAGCACCTCGGCGTGGCGCTCGAAAAAGCCCGGCGTCTGCGCCAGGAACTCGGCGATGTCGTCTTCGGTGATGGGGGGAACCTGGGTGTTGTGGGGAATGGTCATGGTGTGTCGGGAATGTCGATCTGGCCTTCGAAGACGGTGGTGGCGGGACCGGTCATGAAGACCGGGTCCGTGTCGCCGCCGCTCCAGGCGATGGTGAGGAGGCCGCCACGCGTCTGCACGTCCACGCGCGCATCGAGCAGCCCCAGGCGGATGCCCGCCACCACGGCGGCGCAGGCGCCCGTGCCGCAGGCCAGCGTCTCGCCGGCGCCGCGCTCGTACACGCGCAGGCGCACCCGGGTGCGGTCCACGACCTGGAGGTAGCCCGCGTTCACGCGCTGCGGAAAGCGCGCATGGCGCTCGATGAGCGGCCCGGTCTGCGCGACGGGCGCGGTGTCCACGTCGTCCACGAGCTGCACCGCGTGCGGATTGCCCATGGAAACGACTGCTACAAAAACAATAGCGTCACGCCCTAGTGAATCATGCGCCAGAGGCCATTTTTGCCCCAAACCCTGCATGATGGGGGTGAGGCCCGTGGTGTCGAAAGGCACGCGCGCGGGATCGAGCACCGGGCGGCCCATGTCCACCGTCACGCGGCCGTCGGGGGTGAGTTCGGGGGCGATGTCGCCGGCGCGGGTGCGCACGCGGATGCGGTCGCGGGTGGTCAGGCCCTTGTCGCGCACGAAGCGGGCGAAGCAGCGCGCGCCGTTGCCGCACTGCTCCACTTCGCCGCCATCGGCATTGTGGATGACGTATTCGAAGTCGATGCCCTCGGCGGGCGAGGGACGGACGGTGAGGATCTGGTCGGCGCCCACGCCGAAGTGGCGGTCGCCCAGGAAGCGGTACTGCGCGGCGGTGAGGCCGAGGCGGCCCTGGGTTTCATCGATCACGACGAAATCGTTGCCCGCGCCCTGCATCTTGGTGAAGCGGATGTGCATGGGGCCGGATTATCGTCCCCCCGACCGGGCCGCCATGTAACGGTTCATGCGGTTTGGCCTTCCGCCGGACCACCCGGCGGGAAGCCGCCGACAGTGCGGGAGCCCGGCCAGACGAACCAACGGAGCAAGGCGGTTGAAGGCTGATCCATCTCAGCCGCTTGCCACCGCCAGCGCCGCATAGTCGCCCACCTGCAGGCCCAGGCCGGCCGGCACGAGCCGCACCCCGGCCGTGAGCGCCGGCAGGTGCGCCGACACCTCGGCCTGCAGCGGCGGCAGCAGGTAGTCCTGGTGGTGCAGGAACACGCTGCCCCCGAGGCTGATGCGCTGCAGGTCCAGCGTGGCCACCAGGTTGTAGAGCATGCGGCCGAGCACGCGGCACATGCCCGCGACCGCGGCGTGCGCGGCGGCATCGCCCCGCTTGGCCGCATCGACCAGCTGTTCGGCGTCGTGGCCGAAGCGGCGCGGCATCGAGCTGCCGGCCACGAGCGACTCCACGTCGCCCACGTTGCCGCAGCCGCACAGGGCATCGCCCGGCCCGTCGCTGGAAAAACTGTGGCCCGCATGGCCCGCGTTGCCGTTCTTGCCGCGCAGCACCCGGCCGTCCACGCACAGGCCCACGCCCACGCCGGTGCTCCAGGTCACGTAGGCGCAATGGTCCAGGCCCTGCAGCGCGCCCCAGCGGCGCTCGGCGAGCAGCGCGGCGACGGCATCGTTCTGCGCATGGACCGTGCCCAGCGCGGCCGCCAGCGGCGCCTGCAGGGGGATCTGCATCCAGTCGTTCGGCGCGTCGCGCCCGGGGCCGGCCAGGCCACCGCAGATGTTGGGGGTGGCCAGTTCCACCTGGCCGTCGCGCAGCGCGAAGGGGCCGCAGGCCGAGACGCCGGTGGCCTGCAATTGCGCGCGGGTGATGCCCGCTTCGGCGCAGGCCTCGTCCACCATGCGCAGGGCCTGCCGGGCCAGGGCGTCGGGTGCGCCGGTCTTGGCG
>NZ_BAAJYR010000379.1:0-3343 GCF_057546605.1 Acidovorax sp. KPB24-03
GGGCACGCCCCGCGCGCCTCAGCAGCGGCGCGGCACGCCAGGGCGCCAACGCGGCGCGCTGGGCGTCATTCATCCAGCCCAGCTGGTCCAGCACCTCGACGGCGGCGGCGATCTGCGCGTTCATGTTGCCGTCCATGACCTTGAGCGCGAAGGCCTCGCCCCGGCTGCGGCTGCCCAGCACCTGCACGCCATCGGCGCCCGTCTTGGACACCCAGTCGCCCCCGCCGGCCCGCATGAAGTCGGCATCGTGCCGCCCCGTGCCCGAGCCCAGCACAGGAAACGCCACCATGGCATCGGCCAGCGCCGCCAGGTGCGGGCCCAGGTCGCTGTCCTGCGGGGCTTCGCCGGCCAGCCGGGCGTAGCCCCGCGCCAGGTGCGCCAGCGGCATGGCGTAGTTGGGCGCCGAGCAGCCGTCGACGCCCATGGCCAGCTCTTCGGGTGCGAGCCCTACGGCGCTGGCGACCTGCTCGCGCACCTGGGTCTGCAGCGGGTGCGTGGGGTCGGTGTAGTCGGGCAAGGAGAGGCCCTGCTGCACGCAGTACGCAACGAACCCCGCATGCTTGCCGCTGCAGTTGTGGTGGCGCTCGTCGTGCACGGCGCCGGGCGCCAGCGTGCCCAGCCCGAGCGCCGCGAACAGCGGCACGTGGCAGCCGCAGCGCAGCACGGTGTGGGCCTGGCCCACGCTGTCGAGCATGCCCTGCACCACCTGCACGTGCTGCGCTTCGCCGTTGTGGCTGGCGCACAGCAAGGCCAGTTCGCGCTCGCCCCAGGCGAGGGCGTGCACGCCCCCGGACCGCAGCAGCGGCAGGGCCTGGAAGGCCTTGATGGTGGAGCGGGTGAACACCCGCGCGCATGGGTCGCCCACCTGCGCGAGCAGCCGGCCCTGCCGGTCCACCACGGCCACCGAGCCGGCATGCAGGCTTTCAGGAATGCCGCCACGGGTGAGTTCGATCAATGGGGCATGGTGCATGGGGCAACTCGCTTTGGTTTGGGTGCTGGGCCTGCCCCACGGGCAGGCAGATGGAAAGATCCCGGCGCTGCCGCGTCAGTGCGGCAGCACGGTGCCGCCCGACACGCGAAAGCCCACCGTCGGCCCGCCGGCCACCTTGCCCAGCGGCACCCCGAGGGCGATCACCCCCGTGCCATGCAGCAGGCAGGCGTCGCGGCGCAGGTTGACGACGGTGCTGCCCCCCCCGAAGTGCACCCAGGTGCCGAAGCTGCTGAGGTCGGTGAGCACGAAGGTGCCGTTGCGCCAGTCGATGCGGGCATGCAGGCGCGAGACCCGGGGGTCGCCCACATGCACCTGGGCCTGCGTGGCGCGGCCCAGGTGCACGGGCGTTTGCGTGGACAGGAAGGCGCGGTGCGCGCCGCCCCAGGACAGTTCCAGGCAGGCGCTGCCGGAATCGAGCGGCATCACCGCGCTGGGCAGCGCCGCCTGCATGGTGACCGAATCGCCCTCCTCGCCATCGCGCCATTCGACCTGGTACATGACGATGGGCTCGGACCGCCCGCGCAGGTCCATGGCGCCCAGGCGCACGAACCAGGTGCCGTCCACCGCTCCCGCCTGCTCCACGGTGCTTTCGGTGGCCCAAATCTCGCGCGGGCCTGCACGCTCGGACAACCGGGCGGCCACGTTGACCGCGTCGCCGTAGCAATCGCCGTCCACCTGCACGATCTCGCCACTGGCCAGGCCCGCCCGCAGGTCGAGGCGCAGTTCTCGCGGCCAGGCGTGCATGCGGTGGTGGTGGCTGCGCATCATCGCGGCCATGGCGGCCACGCCGGCCGCGCCGTCCTCGAACACGCCGAGCACGCCGTCGCCCAGCGTCTTGACCACGCGGCCGCCATGGGTGGTGACGGTCTCGCCGATCCAGTCGGTCAGCTGGGTCACGGCGGCGGTCGCACGTGCGTTGCCCACAGCCTCGAACAGGGCGGTGCTGCCCGCGATGTCGGCGAACACGACGGTGTGCACCGCGCCGCCCGTCATGGCGCGGCCTTCCGGCGAGCGCCTGGCCGCGTGGTGGCGCCAGGGCCTTCAAAGATCAGGGATGCGTGCACGCAACACGCGAACAGACGAGGCACGGAGGGGAAAGAATGGAAACGGAATGCAAATTATGGGGCCGGCTCGGGCGGCCTGCAGCGGGGCATGGAAGGTGGCCCCGCCCACGTTCCTCAGTGGGTGTGGCCCCAGTACAGCAGCGCGTCGCGCCCCTCGACCGACAGCGACACCGTGGCGCCCACGGGCAGCAGCACCTTGGTGGCGACATGGCCGTAAGGCAGGTTGGTCAGCACCGGCGCCTTGATCTGCGTGCGCAGCCAGTCCACCACGCTCTGCAGCTTGAATCCCTTGTCGTGCGGTGCGAGCTTGTAGCCGGTGAACTGGCCCAGGATCACGGCCTTTTGCTGCGCCAGCACGCCCGCATGCAGCAATTGCGTGAGCAGGCGCTCCACGCGGTAGGGATGCTCGTTCACGTCCTCGATGAAGAGGATGCCGCCGCGCACCGCCGGCAGGTAGGGCGTGCCCACCAGCCCGGCCAGCACGGCGAGGTTGCCGCCCCACAGCTGCGCGCTTTTCAGGTAGACGTCGCGCACCGCGGGCTGGCCGGCGGCGCTGGGCTTTTCGGCGTTCATGCGCCAGCCGCTGCCCTCGCCGTGGCCGGTGAGCAGGTCGTCCAGGCAGGCCAGCACGATGTCGTCGGGCTCGCCTTCCGGGCCTAGGTCTCCGCACAGCGAGGGGCCAGCCCAGGTGATGGCGCCGGTCTTGGCCAGCAGTGCGTTCTGGAACGCCGTGAAATCGCTCACGCCGACGAAGCGCGTGCCCCCCGCAACCGCCTTGGCCACCGCCTTGTAGCGGATGCCCGGCAGGATGCGGGTGATGCCATAGCCGCCGCGCGAGATCAGGGCCAGGTCGGCGCCGCTGGCCGCCGCGCGGTGGATGGCCGCCAGCCGGGTGGCGTCGTCGCCCGCGAAGCGCGTGTGCGTGGCCAGGGCATCGGCATCCACCTCGACCTCGTGCCCCAGGGCCTTCAGGCGGGCGATGCCGCGCTTGAACGCCGCCTTGTCGCGCACCGCGCCGGAGGGCGAGTAGATGTAGATGTGCCGGGGGCCGTGGTCGTGGCCGCAATGGGCGTGGTCGTCATGGGATGCAAGGGACAAGGCATTCAGGCCGCGCGGGCCTGCTCCGGTGGATGCGGTGTGTGCGCCGGTGCGGCCGGCGCGCTAGGGTCGGAAGTATTCCACAGCCCGCGCGGCGATTTCGGCGCCCTGCTCCGGCACGAAATGCCCCGCACCGGGCACTGCCAGCGGCGGCGGGCTGCCGCGCACCAGGGCCTGCAGGGATTGCATG
>NZ_BAAJYR010000380.1:0-3335 GCF_057546605.1 Acidovorax sp. KPB24-03
CCCCATGGCCGCGCCCAGGCGCGCGGCGCCGGCGTCGGTGGGGGCGCCGATGAGGGTGGCGCGCGTGTGCGGGGCGGGGGTTGCGGTGTCGGTCATGGGTTCATCTCCTGGAAACGCACGGCGTGCGGGCGCCGTGGCGCCAAAGTTTTCACCCGCATGCGGTTTGGCGGCATGCGGAAAACGGCATGGGACGCGTGCAGTGTGCACGCGGACGGTGACGATGGGTGGCGTGTCCTGGCGCGGCCCACCCGTGCTTAAAGCGCTTCCGCCAGGTGGGCGGCGGCCTGCACCAGCGGGGGGGCGCCTGCGGGCGTGCCCAGGGCGATCCACGGCTGGATCTGGGCGTACAGGTCCTTGGGGTCGGCCTGGTCGGGAATCAGCTCCAGCGGCTGCAGCAGGCCCTCGCTGCGGCCCAGGGCACGCATGAAGCGCAGGGCGGAATAGTCCTCCAGCGCAAAGCCCACCGAGTCGAACACGGTGACCTGCGCGGGCGACGTGCGGGCCGGCGCCTCGCCGCGCACCACGCGCCAGAACTCGGTCACGGGGAAATCGGCAGGCATCTGCTGCAGGTCGCCTTCGATGCGGGTCTGGGGCTCGTACTCCACGAACACGCTGGCCGCCCGCAGCACCTCGGCCGCCAGTTCGGTCTTGCCGGGGCAGTCGCCGCCCACGGCGTTGATGTGCATGCCAGGCTCGACCAGGTCGCCGTGCAGGATCGTGGCGTAGGCCTTGTCGGCGGTGACGGTGGTGACGATGTCCGCGCCGCGCACGGCCTCGGCGGTGCTGGCGCAGCGGACGATCTCCAGTTCCCCCCGCGCCACCAGTGGCGCGAGGTTGGCCGCCAGCTTGGCCGTGGCGGCCGGGTCGATGTCGTACAGGCGCAGCTCGCCGATGCCCAGCAGGCCCACGAAGGCAAGCGCCTGGAACTCGCTCTGCGCGCCGTTGCCGATCAGCGCCATGCTGCGGCTGTCCGGGCGGGCCAGGTAGCGCGCGGCCATGGCCGACGTGGCCGCGGTGCGCAGCGCCGTGGTCAGGGTGAGCTCGCTCAGGAAGGAGGGGTGGCCGGTGGCCACGTCGGCCAGCGCGCCGAAGGCCATCACCGTGGGCAGGCCGTGGCGGGTGTTGACCGGGTGGCCGTTCACGTACTTGAAGGCGTAGTCGCGGGCGTCGGCGACGGGCATGAGTTCGATGACGCCATTGGGCGAATGGCTCGCGGTGCGCGCGGACTTGTCGAAGTCCTGCCACCGGGCGTAGTCCTCTTCGATGGCCTGCGCCATGCCGCGCAGGCATTCCACCACGCCGGTGCGGCCGACCAGTTGCGCGGCGCGCGTGGCGCTCAGGAATTCGGTGGACATGGTGCCGGGGATGGGGCGTTGGTCGGGGGTCATGGGATCGGCTCCTCGTCGGTGGGCGCGCCACGCGACGGGTGTCGGGGCGGCATGGGGTTCCCAAGCGTCCCACAAGGGCGCGCCAATTCAAATCGGCAAAAATGCACGCATAAGCGCAAAAAACTGGCTTTTTGCTCAAAGGAATTGCCGAAATGGACAATATCGACCAGCAACTGATCGCCCAGCTGCGACACAACGCCCGCGCCAGCGTCGCCACGCTGGCCACGCGGCTGGGCGTGTCGCGCGGCACCGTCACCAACCGCATCCGCCGGCTGGAGGACACGGGCGTGATCGTCGGCTACACGGTGCGGCTGCGGCCCGAGCGCGAGACGGGCGGCGGACTGCAGGCCTGGACCAGCATCTCCATCGAGGGCAACGACGCGCGCCGGGTCACGGCCTCGCTGCTGGGCGAGCCCAGCGTGCTGGCGCTGCACAGCACCAATGGCCGCTGGGACCTGCTGGCCGAACTGCAGGTGGGCAGCCTGGCGGAGCTGGCGCACGCGCTGGAGCGCATCCGCCTCATCAAGGGCATCAGCAACACCGAGACCAGCATCCACCTGGAGACCGTGCGCGCGCCCATCGCGTCCGGCGGGCGCGGCACGGCCGGGCCGTAGCGGGCCCGTAGGACATGCCTGACGGTGCGCCCCTCGGGGCGCCGCCCATAATCGGCAGGCATTGCCACCGCCGCCTTCCACGGCGCGCGGCGGCCGCCACCCACCCAGGAGAGTCCATGTCCCAGTCCACCCCCAAGCGCTTTTCGATGATCCGCGAGTTCCACCTCGCCGACTGGTTCACGCTGGGCAACGCCGTGTGCGGCGTGGGGGCGCTGTTCTCGTCCATGACGTTCCTGGAGACCGGCGAGGTGCGCCACGTGTACTTCGCCTGCGCGCTGGTGCTGGCGGCGCTGATCTTCGACGTGCTGGACGGCCGCATCGCGCGCTGGCGGCAAAAGTCCTCGGCCATGGGGCGCGAGCTCGATTCGCTGGCCGACGTGATCTCGTTCGGCGTGGCCCCGGCCATCATCGCCTATGCCTGCGGCATGCAGGGCCTGTACGACCGCATCGTGCTGGCGTACTTCGTGGCCTGCGGCGTCTCGCGCCTGGCGCGCTACAACGTCACCGCCGAAACGCTGTCGGAAGGTTCTGGCAAGGTCAAATACTTCGAGGGCACGCCGATCCCCACCTCCATCGTGCTCGTGGCCCTGATGGCGCTGGCCGCCGCCCTGGGCGCGGTGCGCGAGCACCTGTGGTTCGGCAGCGTGGTGCTGGGCGGGTTCACGCTGCACCCGCTGGTGCTGCTGTTCGCGCTGTCGGGCTCGCTCATGATCAGCCGCATCCGCATTCCCAAGTTCTGATTGGGGGCAACGGGCTTCGGGAGACGAAGTTTTGCTATGAAAATAATAGCTTCATGCCGGTGATTTGATTGCGCTGAGGCCCGATTCGATCCAGGGTGCCGGCGCCTGCCGCACGCGGCCTGCAAGCATGGGCTTGTCCGGCCGGGCCTCGGCGCCAAGGTGCCTGCCCCATGCGGCGCGTGGCGCGCGGATACGTCCCGCGACAGGCACCGGCGGGCCCCCACGGTACACTTCGCGCCTTCGGGCCGGGCGTACCGCTCCCCCTTTTTTCCGCACCACGCACCCCCCCTTCCATGGCCGTTGACACGGCGGGCCAGGCCCGCACCAGCTTTGACCTCAAGAGCGCCCAGCTGCCCGTGGTGGCGGTCGTGCTCAAGACCACCGACGTCGGCGTGCTCGCCGCCGACCTGGCCGCACGGCTGGAGAGCGACCCGGACTTCTTCGACAACGACCCCGTGCTGATCGACCTGGCCGGCGTGCGCGAGGCCGGCGACGCCATCGATTTCGACGCCCTGTGCGCCGCGCTGCGCGGCCACCATACCCAGCCCGTGGCCGTGCGCGGCGGCAGCCCCGCGCAGATGGAGGCCGCGCAC
>NZ_BAAJYR010000381.1:0-3317 GCF_057546605.1 Acidovorax sp. KPB24-03
AAAAACACACTGCCGCAGGGTTGGCTGACCAGGGCTTCTTGCCCCTGGCCGCCAGACGCCCGCCACCTGCGGCGGTGTGCAGCGGGCTACATCAGCATGGTGTTGCGGATCAGGCCCACTGCGAGCCCTTCGATTTCGAAAGGCTCGCCCGGATGCACGGTGATGACGGGGTAGTCAGGGTTTTCGGGCAGCAGCTCGATGGCGGTGGCCGTGCGGCGCAGGCGCTTGACGGTGACGTCGTCGCCCAGCCGGGCCACGATGATCTGGCCGTTGCGCGCCTCGCGGGTGGATTGCACGGCAAGCAGGTCGCCGTCCATGATGCCCGCATCGCGCATGGACATGCCGCGCACCTTGAGCAGGTAATCCGGCTTGTGCTGGAACAGGCTGCCCTCCACGCTGTAGGTTTGGTCGACGTGTTCCTGCGCGAGAATGGGCGACCCTGCCGCCACCCGCCCCACCAGGGGAAGCGACAGCTGCGACAGGCCCGGAATGGGCAGGTTGAACTGGGTGCCGCGGGCGGCATTGATGGAGCGCACCGTGTCGCTGCGCAGCCGGATGCCGCGCGATGTGCCACTGACCAGTTCGATGACGCCCTTGCGGGCCAGGG
This sequence comes from Acidovorax sp. KPB24-03, assembly GCF_057546605.1. Lineage (NCBI taxonomy): Bacteria > Pseudomonadati > Pseudomonadota > Betaproteobacteria > Burkholderiales > Comamonadaceae > Acidovorax > Acidovorax sp. KPB24-03. The sequence goes on from NZ_BAAJYR010000381.1 coordinate 608, forward strand.
CCTGCAGGTGCTCTTCGGCCGCATTGGCGGACTTGAAGCCGAACTCGGCGGCGATTTCCGCCCGGGTGGGGGGCGCGCCGGTGCGGGAGATGGCGGTCTGGATCAGATCGAGGATCTGTTGCTGGCGGGCGGTGAGCTTGGGACTGTCGAACATGAGTGACTCCGGTGCTGAACGGATAGGCAGGGAGAGGCCTGTTTTTTAATCCAGTCACTGTATTTTTAACCAGTTTTTTGGAGCGTGCAAGTGGGCACAGGAAAAATCGTGGTGCTGGGCACCGGCGGAACCATCGCGGGCAAGGCCGCCAAGGCCGGAGACAACATCGGCTATACCGCCGGCCAGGTGAGCGTAGGGCAGTTACTGGAGGCGATTCCTGGATTGGCGCAGGCGGCCCGTGGCCGGATCGAAGCCGAGCAGATCGCGCAGATCGACAGCAAGGACATGGATTTCGCCGTATGGCGGCAACTGGCCCACCGATGCACGCAGTTGCTGGCCGATCCCGATGTGCGCGGGGTGGTGGTCACGCACGGCACCGACACGCTGGAGGAGACGGCGTGGTTCCTGGACTCGGTCCTGGACACTGCCGAACGCCCCGTGGTGCTGGCCTGCGCCATGCGGCCGGCAACGGCGATCGCGCCGGACGGTCCGCAGAATCTGCTCGATGCGGTGGCGGTAGCGGCCACGCCCGGGGCGCGCGGGGTGCTGGCGGTGGTGGCAGGCACGATCCACACCGCGCGCGACGTGCAGAAAGTGCACCCCTATCGCGTGGATGCCTTCAGCTCAGGAGACGCCGGGCCGCTGGGCTGGGTGGAGGAGGGCGCGGTTCGCCTGGCCCATGGCTGGCCGGCCCCTTCGGTTCCGCGATTGGATGCGCTTCACCACATCGCCAACACTTACCTGTGGCCGCGGGTGGAGGTGCTCATGAACCACGTCGGCGCCGATGGCCGCATCGTCGACCTGCTGGTGCTGGACGGCGTGGATGGCCTCGTGGTGGCGGCGACGGGCAACGGCACGCTGCACCATGCCCTGGCCAAGGCGCTGGAGCGCGCGCACGAGAGCGGTGTGGAAGTGCGCGTGGCCACCCGCTGCCCGCTGGGCCGGGTGCTGCCCAAGCCGGGGGACGCCTTGCCCCACTCGGAGGGGTTGAGCCCGGTGAAGGCCCGCATCAGCCTGCTGCTCGATCTGCTCGCCCGGCCTCGGCGCCCCTGAAATGGCAACGCCCCGCAGAGGGCGGGGCGTTCCAGGCACGGCCGAGGTGCCGTGCGGGTTCAGTCGGCAATCAGCCGGCCAGTGCGGCCAGCGCACGCTGGGTGATCTCTTCCACACTGCCCGTGCCGCTGATGGCGCGGTATTTGGGAGCGCCGGCCGGATCGGCCTTGGCCCAGCTGGAGTAGTACTCCACCAGCGGACGGGTCTGGGCGCTGTACACATCCAGGCGCTTCTTGACGGTGGCCTCCTTGTCGTCTTCGCGCTGGATGAGGTCTTCGCCGGTCACGTCGTCCTTGCCTTCCACCTTGGGCGGGTTGAACTTGACGTGGTACGTGCGACCGCTGGCCGGGTGGGAGCGGCGGCCGCTCATGCGTTCGATGATGGCATCGAAGGGCACGTCGATCTCGAGCACATAGTCGAGCTTGACGCCCGCGGCCTTCATGGCGTCGGCCTGCGGGATGGTGCGGGGAAATCCGTCGAACAGGAAGCCGGACGTGCAGTCGGGCTGTGCAATGCGCTCTTTCACGAGATTGATGATGAGGTCGTCGCTGACCAGCGCCCCCGCATCCATGACGGCCTTGGCCTGCTGCCCCAGCGGCGTGCCTGCCTTGACGGCGGCGCGCAGCATGTCACCGGTGGAGATTTGCGGAATACCGTATTTCTGGCAAATGAATGCGGCCTGCGTGCCCTTTCCGGCGCCGGGTGCGCCCAAAAGAATCAGTCTCATGGATGTCCTCTAAGTGTTGAATTCGGCTGGCGCCACTGGCCACGGGCTTGCCTCCGGCCCGGGATGCGGCGCTCTGATCGCGGGCAAGGATAGCACGCGGGTCCACGCGCTTTCCTGACACGGCGGAGACTCTGAAAACGCTAGGAAAACAGCGCTCGCACGCGTTCCAGATCCTGGGGGGTGTCCACGCCGGGGCCAGGTGCCGAAGCGGTCACATGCACGGCGATGCGGTGGCCGTGCCACAGCGCCCGCAACTGCTCCAGTGCCTCGACCGCTTCAGTGGGCGCGGGCGGCAGGGCCGGAAACTGCCGAAGGAATGCGGCGCGGTAGCTGTAGAGGCCGATGTGGCGCAGCGGCGCATACCCTGGCGGCACGCCGGTGGCCGCGCCATCGGGCCCCTGCGTCCACCAGGCAGCGTTGGCATGGTCGCGTGCATGCGGAATGGGCGCCCGGCTGAAGTAGTGCGCGAGACCGCGCGCATCGAGCACGACCTTCACGACATGGGGGCTGGTGTAGTCGGCCAGCGTGCCGATGGCATGGGCGGCGGTCCCCATGCTGGCGTCCGTGCGGGCCGGCAGCAGGGCGGCCACGGCATCGATCAGCGCGGGGTCGATCAGCGGCTCGTCGCCCTGCACGTTCACCACGATGTCGTCGCCTGCCAGGCCCAGCTGTTCGCAGGCCTCGGCCAGGCGGTCGCTGCCGCTCGGATGGTCGGGCCGCGTGAGCAGGGCCTGCACGCCATGCGCCTGGCAGGCCGCGAGGATGCGGGCATCGTC
>NZ_BAAJYR010000382.1:0-3312 GCF_057546605.1 Acidovorax sp. KPB24-03
GGGGGAAGGCGCGAAGCGACTCAGGGGGTGTTTCATCCAACCGTCCGCACGGGGTAGCGGTGGTGGTACCAGCTCGCCAGGCCCGTGATGAGCAGCGACACCGTGAGGTAGGCGGCGCTCGCGAAGGCGAACGCCTCGATGCTGCGGAACGTGGCGCTTTCCACCTTGGCCGCCTGGTACATGAGTTCGGCCACGCCGATCACGGTGGCGATGGAGGTGTTCTTCCAGAGGTTCAGTGCCTGCGAGATGAGGGGCGGCACGGTCACGCGCAGCGCCTGGGGCAGCACCACGCGCCGCATGGCGGCAAGGAACCCCAGGCCGAGTGCGCGCCCCGCCTCCATCTGCACCGTAGGCACCGCGCGGATGCCGCTGCGGATGTCCTCGGCCATGAAAGCCGCGGTGTACAGCGACAGCGCGACGACGGCCGCGGCCGCCTCGGCATGGCCGCTGTCGTACAGCCACTGCTTCGCGGCCTCGGGCAGCAGCTCGGGCGCGCCGAAGTACCAGAACAGCAGGTGCGCCAGCAGCGGCACGTTGCGCATGCCCTCCACGAAGGCGAAGCCGGCCCAGCGCAGGGGCGCCACCGGCGCCAAGCGCAGGAGCGCCACGACCAGGGCCAGGGGCAGGGCCAGCACCAGCGAGACGGCCAGCAGCTGCAGCGACAGCAGCAGGCCGCCCACCATCATGAGGTGGTACTTGCCGCTCAGCAGCAAGGAGTAATCAAACAAGGGCATGCACGCCAGTCATTCGGAAAACGCCGCACGCGGGGCATGCGGGCGCAGCGGCCCACCACCGGGGTGCCTGCCACAGGGCGGCCCACATGCGCCAATGGCATGCCTGCCGCCCGTGTGCTGCCCCCGGCGGCCATGCCGCCATGGCTGCGTCCATCAGCCGTCGATCTTGTCCGATTCGAACTTGAAGGGGCGGGTGGTGAATTTGATCTTGGTGCCGGGGCCGTACCACTTGAAGAAGATCTTCTCGGCCTCGCCGGACTTTTCCAGCTCGCGCAGCGTGTCGTCCACAATGGATTTCACGGCGGTCTCGCCCTTCTTGATGCCCAGCGCCAGCGGCTCCACGCTCAGGTTGGTGGGCAGGATGGCGTAGTCCTTGTTGCGCTCGCCCAGCTTGCCGAAGTCGTCGATCAACGAGGATTCGTCGTTCACGTAGCCCACGCCCTTGCCTTGCTGCAGTGCGAGGAACGCCTGCTGCGTCGTCTCGAACGTCACCACCTCCACGGTGGGCACGGCCTTGCGCACGTTGGGCTCCTGCGTGCCGCCCTTGACGGTCACCACACGCTTGCCGGCCAGGTCCGCCACGTCCTGGATGCCGCTGGCCTTCTTGACCAGCACCTTCTGGCCGGTGACGAAGGTGGTCAGCGAGAAATCGATCTGCGCCTCGCGCTCCTTGTTGTGGGTGAGCGATGCGGCCAGGATGTCCACGTGGCCCTGCTGCAGTTCGGGAATGCGCGCGGCCACGGCCAGTTGCTTGAACACGGGCTTGACGCCGATCTTCCTGGCGATCGCCTTGCCCAGGTCCACGTCGTAGCCGATCAGTTCGCGCGTCTTGGGGTCGATGAAGCTGTTGGGTTCGTCGGTGCCCAGCACGCCGACGACCAGTTCGCCCTTCTTCTTGATGTCGGCCAGCTGGTCGGCGTGGGCCACGCCCGATACGGCGAACGCGGCGGCGACCAGGGATGCGATGAAGCGGATGCGCATGGTGTTGTTTCTCTCTCTCCGATGGATGAAGCCCGAAGGCTATGCCTGCCGCGGCCAGAGATGAACGTCGCTTTTTTCATAATCAAACTCGCCGAACGCGCTTGGCACGGCGGCGGTTTCCGTACGGCAGCCCGGCGCGCCCGGGGATGCGCGGCGCCCGGGGTCAATCCGGCGTGGGTGCGGGCGCCGCCTGGAACAGCCGCTCGCCGATGAAATCCACGAACGCCCGCACCTTGGGCGACAGCTGCCGGCTCGACGGCCACAGGGCCGAGAACTGCCCGGTGTGCACCAGGTGCGTGGCCAGCACCTGCCGCAATTCACCCCGCTCGATGGCATCCCGGGCCAGGAAGTCGGGCATGTACGCCACGCCCATGCCGGCGATGGCGGCACCGCGCATGGCCTCCATGTTGTTGCACACCAGCTCGGTGGGCAGCGGCTGCGGCAGGCCGGGCAGCACCCAGTCGTGCAGCTTGCCGCCGCTGGGAAAGCGAAAGATCAGGCAGGCGTGCTGCGCCAGATCGGCCGGCACCTGGGGCGTGCCGCGCCGCGCCAGGTACTGCGGCGAGGCCACCAGCACGAAGCGAAACGGCCCCAGCCGGCGCGCGACCAGGCCCGAGTCGGGCAGATCGCCGCTGCGGATGACCACGTCCAGGCCTTCCTCCACCACGTCCACCAGGCGGTCGTTGAAGTCCAGTTCCAGTTCCACGTCGGGGTAGAGGGCCTTGAACTCGGGCAGCACCGGCAGCAGAAAGCGGTAGCCGATGACCGGCAGGCTCACCCGCAGGCGCCCGCGCGGGGCCTGCACGGCCGCCTGCATCATCGCGCGGGCGTCCTGCAGCTCATCCAGGATGCGGCGGCAGCGCTCGTGAAAGAGCGCGCCCTCCTGCGTGAGGCGCACCTGGCGCGTGGTGCGCTGGAACAGCCGCAGGCCGAGTTGCTGCTCCAGCCGCGCGATGTTCTTGCCCACGGCCGAGGCCGAGATGCCGAGCGCGCGCCCGGCCTGAGCGAAGCTCGACAGATCGGCTGCGCGCACAAACGATTCGAGGCCGCTGAAGCTGTCCATGGTGGGTGAGAGTGGGGTGAATGGGTTCGGATTGCCAACCCAAGGTTGTTTGTCTGGGGATGCGGGGGCCTATTTTCATCGCATTGCATCGCTTTTATCGTTCATGGGCGTTGGTGGCCTGGAGTCGCCAGCGCCCTTGTCCACTGCCTGAAAGCCGCTGTCCCCGCCATGTCCCCGACCTCAACTCTCGCCCGCACCCCGAAACCGGCGTCCCCCGTTTCCCTTCAACTCCTGGCCGTGTGCCTGGCCGCGCTGGCCATGCCCTTGAGCTTCACCGGCCCGGCCGTGGCCCTGCCCGCGTTGCGCGATGCACTGGGCGGCAGCCCCGTGCAACTGGCCTGGGTCACCAACGCCTTCATGCTGAGCTTCGGCGCCACGCTGATGGCCTGCGGCGCGCTGGCCGATGCCTTTGGGCGCAAGCGGGTCTTTCTGTGCGGCGTGGGCGTGGTGGCGCTCAGCGCGGTCGGGCTGGCGTGTGCCGGCGGCATCGTGGCCTTCAACCTGTGGCGCGCGCTGCAGGGCGTGGGCGCCGCA
>NZ_BAAJYR010000383.1:0-3309 GCF_057546605.1 Acidovorax sp. KPB24-03
CGGTCTACGCCGAAGACGGCATCGGCAGCACCGTGCTGGCCAGACGCAACCGGCAGAGAGCAACAGCGCCGCGCCGGCGGGGGAGATGGACGGCACGGAGGTCATCTACCTGCCCACGGCCAGCGGGCCGATGCCGGTGGCGGCGCAGATCAATGGCAGGCTGTATGCCATCGATGCGGACCACCTGAACACGCCACGGCGCCTGACCAACACGCAGGGCCAGGTGGTGTGGCAATGGCTGATCACGGGGTTTGGAGAGGCGAACCCGACGACCGGCGCCACGGGCTATGCACAGAGTGGGCAAGGTGCCACCAGCAGCTATAGCGAAGCGGTGAAGTTCGACCTGCGGTATCCGGGGCAGGTGTTCGATGAGGAGACGGGACTGGCGTACAACCTGAATCGGTACTACGACCGGGAGGGAGGGCGGTACATCCAGGCGGATCCGATTGGGCTGGAGGGGGGGTGGAACCGGTTCTTGTATGTGGGAGGAAATCCGGCCTCCTATACCGACCCGACAGGCGAGTTCGCAATCGCCATTCCGTTCATTCCAGCGATCATCACTGGGACAGATATTGCTATCGGAACGGGTTTAGGTGCGCTGAGCTATGGGTTGGATCGCATGTTTGCGAAACCGCCTAAGAATGCATATGACCCAAATGGACCTAAGGCGCCTGGTAAACCCAGTGATGCCGAAGGCTTCAAAGATCCTAAGGGGGGTGAAAGCTGGGTGCCCAATCCCAATCCAAAAGGTCCACGATATGGCTGGGAGGCTGCAGACGGTGGGGTATGGTGCCCTACAGGTCAAGGGGGTGCGCCGGGTTCGGGCACCTCAGGGCCAGCACACGGGGGCGCGCATTGGGATGTGCAGTATCCAGGAGGTGGTGGCTACAACATGTATCCAGGAGGAAAGCGTCGTGATCGATAAGCAGTTAATTTTATTGGCCAAACGTGTTTGGTATTATTCGGAATATGATGAGGCCGCATTCTTCGAATGGCTGGACAAGATTGCCTGCGTGGAGAGATATGAAGGTCAACTGGATGCTTTAAATATTTATGTAAACCATGATCGAATAGATGCAGGTTCTGTTTACGAGTTTCTAGGGCTATTTCGGAGATATGGTATAGACATGAAGCAATTGCAGGTATTCGACAGGGAAGAATTTGCAAGTTGGTTTCGTGATCCACGCGCCCATTGGTTTCAAGAAATATTTGGATAACGACGCGATGCGCTGCACCATCTGGGCTTAAGGGGGACGCGGCGGGGCGTCTGACGCTTATCCTCTACGAGGATAGCCGGCAAACGGGAGGAGGTTCATGAGGGCCATCTGGGCGCCTGCATTGCAGTTCATGGGTTTTGGGGCGTGGCGGGGGCGCAGATCAATAGCAGGCTGTATACCGTCGACGCGGACCACCTGAATGCCCCCCGGCGTTTGACGAAGGGCGAGTGAATAACCAAGGCCCTGCTGATCAATTACAAATCGGCCAACTTGACTCCATTGTTAAGGATTAAAGCGATGGCAACCCATATGAGTCTTCAGATAAGACATGAATTCCAAGATCTTTCAAAATTAGGGGCGGCTTTGGGGTTTCCGGTCGCAAGAATTTGGAGGTCTGGCGATCAGTGTAGATCTCCTAGTGGTGATTTGCTTGAAGGGTGCCATGAACAGTCTTATTTGGCGCTAAAAATCAGACCTCTTTCAAGGAGCATTCCAGAGGCTATTGAGTTAATACAGATCGCTTTTGCTCAGGTTTCTGTCGATCTGCTGCCGATTCTTAACGATCCAATTTTGCGGAAAATACTTTATTGCACGATTGAATCAGGAGGGGAGGAATTACGGCTTCCCGAGATAAAGGTTCTTTTTGATTTGGGGATTGAGCTTGGGTTTGATTGAAGCCTGAATGCGAGAGATTCGGTCGCCATGGCGGCAACAGTCGCGCCGTCACGAGCAGCCTGTACCGCCCACCGCCCACCGCTGACGATGAGCTACCAGACCCAGTACAGTCCCCTAGGCCCGCAGGTGTTCCACACCGCTACGCCTCCAAGCGATAAGTGAAAAGCGAGACGAACAGCACGAAAGTCATCTGATCGTTTATGTGGCAAATCAATTTGCCTTATGGCGCCTTCAGCCAGCAGCAGTTTCCATAGCGATGCATGGTGGCGGAGCACGAATGTCCCGGGCTTCAAACAAAGACGGAATCCATCCACTGAGCCTCCGGCTCGCCGCAACCAAATGCTGGATCAAACCCGTTTCGTGCACTATATTTTTGATAGCAACACAGCCATGATTTTCTAGGGCATGGGGTCTGTTTGGTCATGAACGAAAGCGCGGTAAAGGCGGCCGGCAAGCCCCCGCATGCGCAAAACACATGTCTCGGCCTTCAGCGTTTTCGCGGGAGTGAAATACACGTCTTGAAAGCCCCTGGCCCGCCCCGCCACCCAATGTGAAGCCAGGGTAAAGTTCCTTCCCCCCCACCGAACTCCCCGCGAACGGCTGACCGACAAGGGTTTCATCTCGGCGCACAATGTCGCGTTCGCCAATCCGCATCCAACAATGACCCTCACGGAACTCAAATACATCGTCGCTGTGGCCCGGGAGAAGCACTTTGGCCGGGCGGCCGATGCTTGCTATGTGTCGCAGCCCACGCTGTCGGTGGCCATCAAGAAGCTGGAAGACGAGCTGGAGGTCAAACTTTTCGAGCGCAGCGCGGGCGAGGTGTCGGTCACCTCGCTGGGCGACGAAATCGTGCGTCAGGCGCAGAGCGTGCTGGAACAGGCCGCCGCCATCAAGGAAATCGCCAAGCGCGGCAAGGACCCGCTGGCCGGGGCGCTCACGCTGGGCGTGATCTACACGATCGGTCCCTACCTGCTGCCTGAGCTGGTGCGCCATGCCATCGCGCGCACGCCGCAGATGCCGCTCATGCTGCAGGAGAACTTCACCGTCAAGCTGCTGGAGATGCTGCGCACCGGCGAGATCGACTGCGCGATCATGGCCGAGCCGTTTCCCGACACGGGCTTGGCGATGGCGCCGCTGTACGACGAGCCGTTCATGGCGGCCGTGCCCAGCAGCCACCCGCTGGCCGAACAGAAATCCATTTCCGCCGCGCAGCTCAAGAGCGAGACCATGCTGCTGCTGGGCGCGGGCCACTGCTTTCGCGACCATGTGCTGGAGGTCTGCCCCGAATTCGCGCGCTACGCGAGCAATGCCGAGGGCATCCGCCGCACGTTCGAGGGCTCATCGCTCGAGACGATCAAGCACATGGTGTCGGCCGGCATGGGCGTGACGCTGGTGCCGCGCCTGTCGGTGCCGC
>NZ_BAAJYR010000384.1:0-3308 GCF_057546605.1 Acidovorax sp. KPB24-03
GGCGGCGCCCGCGGCCTGCAGCTCGGCCGCGGCGGCGTCGAGCGCGTCCTGCTGCACGTCCACCAGCACGAGGTTCATGCCCCGCTGCGCGCCGATGCGCGCGCATTCGAGGCCGAAGCCCGATCCCGCGCCGGTCAGTACCGCCGTCTTGCCCTGGAACGATTCGATCATGCCGATGTCTCCGTTTTCTTGAGTACGTAGCCGATGCGGGGGAAATGCACGTGCAGCGCGCCCGCCCGCGCGTCGGTGCGGGCCAGCGTGTAGCGCGTGCGCGTGGCGGCCACGAGCGTGCCCTCGGTCGGCTCGGTGCCGAAGGTCTCGGCGGCGATGGTGACGGCGCTGCCCAAGGGAATGCCATGCTCGTCCTGGAACGGCTCCGGCGGCAGCGGCAGGGGCTCGGCCGCCGCAGCCACGGCGATCGCGTCCTGCGCGTTGAATTTTTCCATGCGGCCGTGGCCCAGGGCGGCGATGCGGTCCATCCACTCGGTGACCGCGGGCGTGGCGGCGAAGATCTCGGCCATCACCGGCACGCAGGTGCGCGTGAACCACAGCGGGTGGTAGGCGGCGAAGTCGGCCACGCACGGCTCGGCGCCGAACAGGAACTCGTGCTCCTCGGCCATGTGCGCGATGCGGCGCAGGTACGAGCGGTAGGCCGCCGTGGCATCGTGCGGGCGCAGGCGGTTCATGCCGGCGCTCATGGCTTTGCGGTCCTCGCCGAAGGCCTGGGCGGCCGCGGGCGGCAGGTTGGCGAACAGCACAGCCGCGCCGCGCGGCTGCAGGTTGTAGGCCATGGCGGCCCAGAACAGCGTGGTGTCGGCCCATTGCGCGAACACGCGCGAGACGCCCTTGAGGTGCGGCGGGTACAGCACCGGCTCGGGCTGGGCGTGCTCCAGCACGTCGCAGATCAGCGCGGTGTCGCAGTAGATGTCGGCCCCCACCTGCAGGAAGGGCGTGCGGCGGTAGCCGCCCGTGAGCGCGAGCACGTCGGGCTTGGGCGCGACGCTGGGCACGATGACCGACTTCCAGGCCAGTTGCTTGAAGCCCAGCACCGCGCGGATCTTTTCGGAGAACGGCGACGAGGGGTAGTGGTGAAGGATCAGCGCGGACATGAACGATCTCCTGGCCAGTGGTGGCTGCTGCGTGCGGGCCGCCGGGCCGTCAGGCGGGGCTCCACAGCATTTCGATGTGGGGGATGTTGTCTTCGAGGTACTCCGCCGAGACGGCCACGAAGCCCATCTCGCCGTAGAAGCGCTGCAGATGCGCCTGCGCGCTGATGCGCACCGCGCGGTCCGGCCAGGTGGCCTGCGCGCGCGCCAGGCCCTCGCGCACCAGGGCCCAGCCCATGCCGGTGCCCCGCGCCTCGGGCGCGACCACCACGCGGCCGATGGAGGGCTCCACGTAGTGCACGCCGGGGTCGGTCAGCCGCAGGTAGGCCTGCAGGTCGCCCGCGCCGCCGCGGCCCAGCAGGTGCCAGGCGGTCTTGTCGGCCTCGTCGGGGTCTTGGTAGGGGCCCTGCTCCAGGATGAACACGCGGCAGCGCAGCGCCAGCGCATCGTGCAGCGCGTGCACGCCCATGTCGTCGAAGCGGGCCCAGGTCCAGTGCAGCGCCATCGTCAGACGAGCTTGACGAGCTGCTTGCCGAAGTTCTTGCCCTTGAGCAGGCCCAGGAAGGCCTCGGGCGCCGCGGCCAGGCCCTCGGCGATGGTCTCGCGCGGGCGCAGTTGGCCGGAGCCGACCAGCGTGCCGAGTTCCTTGAGCGCCTCGGGCCAGATCTCCATGTGCTCGCTCACGATGAAGCCTTCGATCTTCATGCGGTTCACCAGGATCAGCGCGGGGTTCTGCAGCGGCAGCGGCTGGCCGTCGTAGCCGGCGATCATGCCGCACACGGCCACGCGGGCGAAGGCGTTGGCGCGCAGCAGCACGGCGTCGAGGATGTAGCCGCCCACGTTCTCGAAGTGGCCGTCAATGCCGTCCGGGCAAGCTTCCTTCAGGGCTTTGGACATGGCCTTGAGGTCGCCGTGCTCGCGGTGGTCGATGCAGGCGTCGAAGCCCAGTTCCTCGGTCGCGTACTTGCACTTTTCCGGGCCGCCGGCAATGCCGACCACGCGGCAGCCGCGGGCCTTGGCCAGCGCGGCGAAGGCACTGCCCACCGCGCCGGTGGCCGCGCTCACCACCACCGTTTCACCGGCCTTGGGCGCGATGATCTTCACCAGGCCGTACCAGGCGGTCACGCCCGGCATGCCCACGGCACCCAGGTAGTGCGACAGCGGCACGTGGGTGGTATCGACCTTGCGCAGCATGCCGGGGGCGTTGCCATCGACCACGCTGTACTGCTGCCAGCCGCCCATGCCGACGACCTTATCGCCCACGGCGAACTTCGGGTGGCGGCTTTCGGCCACCTCGCCCACCGTGCCGCCGATCATCACCTCGCCCAGCGGCTGGCTGGCCGCGTAGCTCTTGCTGTCGTTCATGCGGCCGCGCATGTACGGGTCCAGGCTGAGGTAGTGGTGGCGCACCAGCACCTCGCCGTCCTTCAGGGCCGGCGTGTCGGTGGTCACCCGCTTGAAGTTGCTGGTGGCGGCTTCGCCCTGCGGGCGGTTGTCGAGCAGGATCTGTTCGTTGCTGGGCATGTTGGACTCCTTGGGTTGACTATTGTTTTGATAGCAGCATGCCGGCGTTTTCATTGCGCTGGCAGGCGATAGGGCTCCGAACCCTGGCGGGTTGGCGGCGGGTGGGTCAATCGGTGGGCAGTGCGCCTTCCGTGGCGCCCGCGCCGTCGGGTGCGCCGGGCGTAGCGGGCTTGCGCCGCACGTACTTGAAGGTGCCGGTGGCATGGCAGCACACGCGGCCTTCCGCATCGGTGACCGTGCCTTCGGTGAAGGCCATGGACACGGTGCGGTGGATGAGCCGCCCCCGCGCCACCAGCGGACCGCGCGCGGGCTGCATGAAGCTGGTCTTCATCTCGATGGTGACGACGCCGAAGTCGGGCGTGTCGCTGCGCGCCGCCGTGGCCATGGCCACGTCCAGCAGCGTCATGGAGGCACCGCCATGCGTGACGTCGAACGAGTTCATGTGCTCCGGCCGCGCTTCATAGTGCAGCTCGGACGAGCCACCCTTCATGTGGTGCAGCGTGAACCCCAGCTCATCGACAAAAGGAATTTCGACACCAAAACTCAGCACAGGGCACTCCAGGAATCATTGGAAAGACGAAAAGCATAGCCACGAAAACACACCGCCCGCCTCACCAGCGCCGCCGAGGGGTAGCGGAGGTTTCGCCGCCGGGCCGCCCCAAGGCGAAACACGCCCCC
>NZ_BAAJYR010000385.1:0-3304 GCF_057546605.1 Acidovorax sp. KPB24-03
TCGTCGCCTGCCGCGCACGCGCTGGCCGCGCGCCATGTCGATGCCTACCTGACCTGGGGCGAGCCACCCGCCGAAGTGGCCAAGAAAGTGGCTGATGTGCGCGAGAAGGCCGCGCGGCTGGGCCGCACGGTGAAGTTCGGCATCCGCCTGCACGTGATCGTGCGCGAGACCGATGCCGAGGCCTGGGCCGCGGCCGAGAGCCTCATCAGCCGCGTGAAGGACGAAACCGTGGTGCAGGCCCAGGCCGTGTTCGCGCGCATGGACTCCGAGGGGCAGCGCCGGATGGCCGCGCTGCATGCGGGCGGGGCCAGGCGCTCCCGGGCCGACCTGGAGATCAGCCCCAACCTGTGGGCCGGCGTGGGCCTGGTGCGCGGCGGCGCGGGCACAGCCCTGGTGGGCGATCCGCAGACCGTGGCTGACCGCATCAAGGAGTACGCCGCCTTGGGGATCGACACCTTCGTCATGTCGGGCTACCCGCACCTCGAAGAGGCGTACCGCTTTGCCGAGCTGGTGTTTCCGCTGCTGCCGCTGGCGTTGCAGGAAAAGCTCGCGGGCGGCGCGCCCGGCGGGCCATTCGGCGAGGTCGTGGGCAACCAGTACGCGCCGCGCGCGTCGCAAAGCTGAGCGGCGGGGCAGACCATGGCGATCCATTCCATCAACCATGTGCAACTGGCCTTTCCGGCGGGCGCCGAGGGCCAGATCCGCAACTTCTACAGCACGCTGCTGGGGCTGCCGGAATTGATCCACCCCATCGGCAGCACCCTGCGCTTTGCCGCGGGGGCGCAGCGCATCGAGCTGGTGCCCACCGAACGCTGGCAGCCGGCGCCTGCCGTGTCCCACCTGGCGTTCGAGGTGGAGAACCTGCCCGAGCTGCGCGGGCGGCTGCTGCAGGCCGAGCTGCCGCTGGTGGAGAACCGGGCGCTGCCCGGCTACCTGCGCTTTTATGTGAAGGACCCGGCGGGCAACCAGCTGGAGTTCCTCGAACCCGACAACGAACCGAGGTACGACGCATGACCGATACGGTACGAGAGCTGCAGGTCTCGCCCCTGCCCGAGTCGCCCGAAGGCCCGGCGGGCGCCTTGCCTGCGCCGCTGGTGCAGCTGGTGGCCGCCGTGTGGCGCCGCCTGCTGCCCTGGCTGGTGCCGGTCGCGCTGATCGCGCTGTGGCAGGTGGCGTCTGCCCTGGGGTGGCTGTCCACCCGCGTGCTGCCGGCGCCGCTGGACGTGGTCAAGGCCGCGTGGACGCTCACCGAATCGGGCGAGCTGTGGACCCATGTGAAGGTGAGCGCCAGCCGTGCCCTGGCGGGCCTGGCGATCGGAGGCGGCCTGGGGCTGGTGCTGGGGCTGCTCACCGGCTCGCTGCGGCTGGCCGAGACGCTGCTCGACTCCACCATCCAGATGGTGCGCAACATCCCGGCGCTGGCGCTCATTCCGCTGGTGATCCTGTGGTTTGGCATCGACGAGTCGGCCAAGCTGTTCCTCATCAGCGTGTCGGTGTTCTTTCCGATCTACCTGAACACCTTCCACGGCATCCGCAACGTGGACCCGGGCCTGATCGAGATGGGCCGAACCTACGGCCTGTCGCGCTGGCAGCTGTACCGCGAAATCATCCTGCCCGGAGCACTGTCGTCCATCCTGGTGGGCCTGCGCTTTTCGCTGGGGCTGATGTGGGTGATCCTGATCGTGGCCGAGACGATTTCGGCCCAGGCCGGCATCGGCTACCTGACCATGAACGCCCGCGAGTTCCTGCAGACCGACATCGTGCTGGTGGGCATCCTGCTGTACGCACTGCTCGGCAAGCTGGCCGATGTGTTCGCCCGCGGGCTGGAGCACTGGTGGCTGCGCTGGCACCCCGGCTACCAGGCCAAGTCCTGAACCCGTCCGCCGTGCGCTCGACCGAAAGAAAGAAACCGCCCATGACCTTTTCCCATTCCCCCAATCGCCGCACGGTGCTGGCGGCGCTGGCCGCCACGGCCACGCTGGGCGGCACCGGTCTGGCCGCCGCACAAGGCGCTGCGCCGTCCGTGGTGCGCATCGGCTACCAGAAGTCGTCCACGCTGACCGCGCTGCTGAAAGTGCAGGGCACGCTGGAAAAGCAGCTCGCGCCGTTGGGCGTGCAGCCCGTGTGGCACGAGTTCACGAGCGGCCTGCCGCTGCTGGAGGCGCTCAACCTCGACAACCTGGACTTCAGCGCCGACGTGGCCGACACCGTGCCGGTGTTCGCCCAGGCCGCCGGGGCCCGCGTGACCTTCGTGGCACAGGAGGCGCCGTCGCCCACGGCCCAGGCCATCCTGGTGCGGGCGGACTCGCCGCTCAAGACCGTGGCCGAGCTCAAGGGCAAGAAGGTCGGCTTCGCCAAGGCGGCGGGCGCGCACTACCTGCTGATCGCCGCGCTGGAAAAAGCCGGCCTGTCGTTCAGGGACATCGAGCCGGCCTACCTCACGCCCGCCGACGGCCGGGCCGCCTTCGAGCGCGGCGCCATCGATGCCTGGGTGGTGTGGGACCCGTTCCTCGCGGCCGCGCGTCAGCAGTCTGGCGCCCGGGTGCTGGCCGACGGCACGGGCCTGGCGTCGTACCAGCGCTACTACCTGGCCAGCACCCGGTTCGCCCAGGCGCGGCCCGACGTGCTGCGCACCCTGTATGCCGAACTGGAAAAGGCCGGACGCTGGACCAAGGCCTACCCCAGGGAGGCCGCCGCGCTGCTGGCCCCCGTGTGGGGCCTGGATGCGTCCGTCATCGAGCAGGCCAACGGCCGCCGCAGCTATTCCGTGCGGCCCGTGGTGCCCGAAGGACTGGCCGAGCAGCAGCGCATCGCCGACGCCTTCTTTGCCGAGAAGCTGATCCCGCGCCGGGTGGATGCCCTGGCCGTTCCCCTGTTCAAGCCCGGAGCCTGATCCCATGCCTGACGCCCGACCTTCCTCTTCTGCATCCCCCGCCGGCGGCGTGCGCCTGCAGGCGCGCGGCCTGTCCAAGCGCTACGGCCAGCGCGAGGTGCTGCGCAACGCGCAGCTGGAAATCGAACCCGGCGAATTCATCGCCATCGTGGGCCGCAGCGGCTGCGGCAAGAGCACCTTGCTGCGGCTGGTGGCCGGGCTGGAGGCCGCCAGCAGCGGCACGCTCACCACCGACGGCCAAGCCGTGGCCGGCCTGCACGGCGACACGCGCATCATGTTCCAGGAAGCCCGGCTGCTGCCCTGGCGCCGGGTGCTCGACAACGTGACGATCGGCCTGCCCAAGGCCGCGCAGGCGCGGGGCCGCGAGGTGCTGGCGCAGGTGGGCCTGGCCGACCGCGAGGCGAATGGCCG
>NZ_BAAJYR010000386.1:0-3285 GCF_057546605.1 Acidovorax sp. KPB24-03
TGGTGCTGCTGCCGCTGGCGTATTTCGGCCTGCCCTCGCTCGGGTTCAACGTGGCGCCGCTCACGGCGGCGTCGCTGGCGCTGTCGATCTACGTGTCGGCCTACCTGGGCGAGATCTGGCGTGGCTGCATCGAGTCGGTGCCGCGCACGCAGGCCGAGGCCGCGGAATGCCTGGCCCTGCGCTGGCACCAGCGCGTGTGGCACGTGATCCTGCCGCAGGCCGTGAAGATCGCCACGCCGCCCACCGTGGGCTTCATGGTGCAGATCGTCAAGAACACCTCGCTGGCCTCGGCCATCGGCTTCGTGGAGCTGGCGCGGGCGGGCCAGATCATCAACAACTCCACCTTCGAGCCGTTCGTGATCTTCGTGATCGTGGCGGCCCTGTATTTCGTCCTGTGTTACCCGCTGTCGGTGCTGAGCCGGCGCCTGGAGAGGAGCTTTCATGTCGCCCATCGTTGAGATCGAGAACATCTCCAAGTGCTTCGGCGCCACCCGCGTGCTGGAAGGCGTGTCGTTCACGGTGAACAAGGGCTCGGTGGTCGCCATCATCGGCCAGAGCGGATCGGGCAAGAGCACGGCGCTGCGCTGCATCGACCGGCTGGAGACGGTGGATGCCGGCCGCATCCGCGTGTGCGGCCACGAGGTGACCGCGCCCGGGCTGAACCTGCACCAACTGCGCCGCGACGTGGGCATCGTGTTCCAGAGCTACAACCTGTTCCCGCACCTCACCGTGCTGGAGAACATCATGCTGGCCCCGCGCCTGGTGCAAAAGGCCGCCAAGGCCGAGGTGCGCGATCGTGCCCAGGCCGTGCTGGCGCAGGTGGGCCTGTCCGACAAGGCCGACTGCTACCCCTCGCAGCTGTCGGGCGGCCAGCAGCAACGCGTGGCCATCGCCCGGTCGCTGGCCATGCAGCCGCAGCTGATGCTGTTCGACGAGGTGACCTCGGCGCTGGACCCGCAACTGACCGGCGAGGTGCTGCGCGTGATGGAAAAGCTGGCCGAAGGCGGCATGACCATGATCCTCGTCACGCACGAGATGGGCTTTGCGCGCAAGGTGGCCGACGAGGTCATCTTCATGCACCGGGGCCGCGTGTGGGAGCACGGTCCGGCCTCGATCCTCGACGCGCCAGCCACCACCGAGCTGCGCGATTTCGTCGGCAACGGCCTGTAGCGCTGCCACGGTGATTCCCGAGCCCCGCGCCAGACGGGGCCGACCCCCAACCCTTCCTTTTCACACGGAGACAAAGCCCCATGACAACACCGCGTTCCTTCCTGCTGCGCACCCTGCTGGCCTCGGCCGCCCTGATGGCCTTCGGCGCGGGCAGCGCCCATGCCGATCTGCTCAAGGACATCCGCGAGGCCAAGAAGATCCGCATCGCCCTCGACACCGGATCGCCGCCCTACGGTTTCGTGGACGACGCGATGAAGCCCGTGGGCTCCGACGTGGAGACCGCGCAGTTGCTGGCGCAGGACCTGGGCGTGGCCCTGGAGATGGTGCAGACCACCAGCCCCAACCGCATCCCGTTCCTGCAGACGGGCAAGGCTGACATCGTGGTCGCCTCGCTGTCGGTCACGCCCGAGCGCGAGAAGGTCATCGACTTTTCGGTGCCCTACGCGCAGATCCTCGCCGTGGTCGCCGCCCCCAAGGCCGCGGACATCAAGGGCTTCGAAGACCTGCAGGGCAAGCGCGTGGCCACCACGCGCGGCTCCAACAACGACAAGGTCGTCACGCAGGGCGCCAAGGGCGCGCAGATCGTGCGCTTCGACGACGACGCCACGCTGGTCACCGCCGCGGTGAGCGGGCAGGCGGACATCATCGCCACCTCGCCCGCCATTGTGAACACGGTCCTGGCGAAGTCACCGCAGAAGGACCTGGTGCAGAAGTTCGTCATGCAGAAGGTGCCGCTCGGCGTCGGCCTGCGCAAGAACGAGCCCGAGCTGAAGGCCTGGATCAACGACTGGATCACCAAGAACACCGAGAACGGCAAGCTCGTCGCGATCTACAAGAAGTACCACGGCGGCAACTGAGCCAGCGGCTCAGTCCACCGACCCACCCACCCCTCTTTTTCCTGCATTGCGAGCCCCCATGCTGACCGTCATCTGTGAAACCCCTGGCACCCTGCGCGCCGTGGAGCGCGAGCGCCCCGTGCGCGGAGAGGGCGAAGTGCTGCTGCGCGTCAAGCGCGTGGGCGTGTGCGGCACCGACCTGCACATCTACACGGGCAACCAGCCGTTCCTGCAGTACCCGCGGGTGATGGGGCACGAACTGTCGGGCGTGGTGGAAGAGGCCGTGCCTGGCGGGCGGCTGGCGGTGGGCGACGTGGTCTACGTCATGCCCTACCTGTCGTGCGGCACCTGCGTGGCCTGCCGGCAGGGCAAGACCAACTGCTGCGTCAACATCCAGGTGCTGGGCGTGCACCGCGACGGCGCTTTCACCGAGGTGCTTTCGCTGCCCGAGGCCTTCGTGCACCGCGCCGAGGGCGCCACGCTGGATCAGGCCGCGATGATCGAGTTCCTCGCCATCGGCGCGCACGCCGTGCGCCGGGGCGACGTGCAGCCCGGCCAGCGCGTGCTGGTGGTGGGGGCCGGCCCGATCGGCATGGCCGCCATGATCTTCGCGAAGTTGCGCGGCGCCGAGGTGACGGCCATCGACGGCCGGCAGGACCGCGTGGCCTTTTGCCAGCGCGAGCTGGGCGTGGCCCATGCCGTGGCGCTGGGCGAGGGCGACGAGGCGCAGTTGTCCGCCGCCACGGGCGGCGAGTTCTACGACCAGGTGTTCGATGCCACGGGCAATGCCAAGGCCATCGAGCGCGGCTTCGGCTTCGTGGCGCACGGTGGCAAGTACGTGCTGATCTCGGTGGTGCGCGACACCATCACCTTCTCCGACCCCGAATTCCACAAGCGCGAGACCACGCTGCTGGGCAGCCGCAACGCCACCACCGAAGACTTCGAGACCGTGCTGGCCGCCATGCGCGCGGGCCAGGTGCCCACGGCGGCGCTCAACACGCACCGCATGGCCCTGGCCGACGTGCCGGCCGATTTCGCGCGGCTGCTGGACCCCGCCCAGGGCGTGGTCAAGGCCCTGGTGGAAGTCTGAGGAACGCGCCGCCATGGTCCAACCCATCCTCCAGTTCGGCACCAGCCGGTTCCTGCAGGCGCACGTCGATCTGTTCGTGTCCGAGGCGCTCGCGGGCGCTCCCGGCGCGGGCGATGCGTTGGGCGGCATCACCGTGGTGCAGACCACCGACCGCCCCGACGGCGCGGCCCGCGTCGCGGCGCTGGCGCG
>NZ_BAAJYR010000387.1:0-3278 GCF_057546605.1 Acidovorax sp. KPB24-03
GCCCTAGTGGAATCTGCGCTGGAGGCCGAAAAGACCACATTTTTCACCCGGCACGGCTGCAAGCGCTGCACGCCGCCCGCAGCGCATTCGGCCAGCAGCATCTGGATGATGTCCTCCGCCGAGCGGTCGGCGAAGAGCTGGCCCTTGTGCTTTTCGTGGTGGGCGATGCCGTGCCGGTCCATCAGCGCGATGAAGTCGGCCGGCGTGTAGCGCGACAGCGCCGAGCGGCAGAACTGCGGGTTCTGCCCCACGAAGTGCTTGTGCGGTGCGGCCGGGTCCAGGTCGCGGTTGGTGAAGTTGCAGCGCCCGCCACCCGAGATGCGGATCTTCTCGGCCACTTTTTCGGCGTGGTCGATCAGCAGCACCGAGAGGCCGCGCTGCCCCGCCTGCGCGGCGCAGAACAGGCCCGCCGCGCCGGCGCCGATGACGACGGCGTCGAACCGCCGCGCGGTGTCCGCCGTGTTCATGGAAGCCACTAGCCCTTCCACGTGAACGGGAACTTGAGCTGCTTCATGAACCCGTTGGGCACGTAGTCGCCCAGCACGCCGTAGTGCTCGGGCCAGAGCTTGGTGCTCTTGACCGCCGTGCCGAAGGCGTAGTCGATGAAGGCGAAGTGCGCCGCGTAGTTCTTGTCCAGCGCCTCCTGGTCCTGGCTGTGGTGCCAGTGGTGGAAGTTGGGCGTGACGATCAGGTAGCGCAGCGGCCCCAGGCGCACGCTCACGTTGGCGTGGTTGAACACCGCCTGGAAGCCCACGATCACGATGTACGCGTCGATCACCTCCTTGGAAAAGCCCAGCACGTAGATCGGTGCCAGCACCAGCGTGCGCGTGATCAGCAGCTCCAGGATGTGCTGGCGAGAGCCGGCCATCCAGTCCATGCTTTTCACGCTGTGGTGCACCGCGTGCAGGCGCCACAGCACCGGCACCTCGTGGTAGGCCCGGTGCGTCCAGTACTGCACCAGGTCGGCCACCAGGATGATGAGGAACAGCGCCACCCAGAAGTTCAGCCCCTGCACCCAGCCGCGGACGCCGTCGCTCGCGGCCCAGCCGAAGAACTTGTGCACCAGCAGGTTGGTGGCCAGCAGCACGAAGCCCACCACCATGTGGTTCACGATGAAGTGGTGGAAATCGGTCTGCCACTCGGCGCGGAACACCGGCTGGTCGCGCCGCAGGGCGAACAGCTTTTCGATGAAGATGAAGATCAGCGCGCTGCCCAGCAGGTCGAGGATGAACCAGTCCAGGCCGATGTAGGGCGTGTTGTCCGCGAAGTCGTTCACCGGCACCTTGTGCCCGCCCAGCAGCGCGGTGGACACCACCAGCAGGAAGGCCGCCGCCGACAGCCAGCGCGAGCGGTTGAACAGCATGTTGACGAGCGAGATGCCGCCCGCCGCCACCAGCGCGGCCAGCATGATCATGCGAATCACGTCCACGTTGTAGCTCTTGCGCAGCTCCGGCGTGGTGAGGTATTGCGGGAAGTGGAAGGCCAGCACCCCCAGCATGCACAGGATGGCCAGCGACAGGGCGATGACGCCCGAGACCAGGCCGCGGCCGGTGCGCAGTTCGCCA
Organism: Acidovorax sp. KPB24-03; assembly: GCF_057546605.1. NCBI lineage: Bacteria > Pseudomonadati > Pseudomonadota > Betaproteobacteria > Burkholderiales > Comamonadaceae > Acidovorax > Acidovorax sp. KPB24-03. The sequence continues at coordinate 1,566 of NZ_BAAJYR010000387.1, forward strand.
TGGCTGGCGGTGAGTTCGTTGAGTTTGTCGAGCATTTTTTCTCCGGGCGGGAACGCCGGGCGCGAGTGTAGCGAAGCCGCATCACCGGCCCGATCCGCGCCACGCAAGGCCCGTGCCGCAGGCCCTCGCGCTTCTAAAATCGCGCGCCATGACGATCAACCTTCCGGCCAACCAGCTCAGCATGACCGTGCTGATGTCCCCCGACATGGCCAACTTCTCGGGCAACGTGCACGGCGGCGCGGTGCTGCGGCTGCTGGACCAAGTGGCCTACGCCTGCGCCACGCGCTACTCGGGCTGCTACGCCGTCACGCTCAGCGTGGACCAGGTCACCTTCCTGCAGCCGATCCACGTGGGCGAGCTGGTCACCTTCCTGGCCTGCGTGAACTACACCGGCAACTCGTCGATGGAAGTGGGCATCAAGGTGGTGGCCGAGAACATCCGCACCCAGGTGGTGCGCCACGTGAACAGCTGCTTTTTCACCATGGTGGCCGTGGACGAGGACCGCAAGCCCGTCGCCGTGCCGCCCCTGTCGCCCTCCACCGCCGACGAGCGCCGCCGCTGGGAGGCCGCGCTGCTGCGCAAGGCCCTGCGCAAGGAGCAGGCCGAGCGCTTCGAGCAGGTGCGGCTGGCGGCGGCAGGGCCGGCCGGCCTGTAGGAGACGTCAGAGACGTAGAGACGCGGTGGCCGTGCGCCGGGGCGCACACGGCTTCGCATGGTGGCTTGCCCCGGTCGGGCCTGCCGCCCACCATGCTCCCCCACCGCCCGCCCGAAGGCGGGGCGCCAGAGGGAGCGAGCCATGGAAACGACCGACCGGGCCGCTTCCCGCCAGAGCCTCGGACACCCGCTGCGAGGCCGGCGCGAGTGGCGGGGCTGGACCGCCTGCCCGTGGGGGGGGCCATCCGCCTTGGCCCATCCGCCGCATCGCGCGTCAACGCGGATCGAAACGGATCCAGGGTGTCGCCACATCGGGGTTCGGGTTGACCACCCACCAGTGGGCGTACACGCTGACCCCCATCTCGTTGGCGAGCGATTGCGCCAGGCTGAACCGCCCCGGCATGCCGGCGAAGCAGGTGACGAGCTTGATGGGCTGGTTCGTTCCGGTGGCACCATAGCCTTCCTGCCTGAGGAAGGCTGCCAGCGTCTGGGCGGACACAGGGCGGTTGATGGGTGTGCCGTTGGGTGCGGTCCACTCCACCATCGCGCTGCCGGCAATGCCGTGGGTCGCCACCACGTCCACGCTGGTGCCGTTGATGGTGGTGAGGTTCTGCTCGAACGTGGCGCGCTGCACAGGATCCAGGTGGGTCCAGGTATTTTCCATGGACTGGGTGACAGGGTCGTTGGGCATCAGGATCCGTACTTTTCCCCTCAGCATCCCGTCCCCGGCGTTTCTCGGAAAATTGGGATTGGCCGCCGGGTCCGGGAAGGACGGGATCTGCGTGTGCTCCGTGAGCGGTGTCGGGTTGACCCCCAGCGATTTGCCGCCGGTGAAAAAGGTCAGGTGCGCACCTGCCGCCATGAGTCCCGCCCCGCCGCCCGCGATGCCGCCAATGGCGATGTTCAGCAACGTGGCGCGGCTGAAGAAGGGCTGCCCGGACATGTAGGCGGAAACACCGGAGCCGCCGCGGCCCCCGCCACGCCACCGGAAATGCCGGACACCACCGAGATCGATATCGTGGTGGCCGCCTTGCCGGCGCCGACGGCCAGCGCGGCGCG
>NZ_BAAJYR010000388.1:0-3278 GCF_057546605.1 Acidovorax sp. KPB24-03
CGGCAGGTGCGCCAGGTCGCCGCTGGCGAACCGCAACAGGTCGAGGTCGATGCGCAGGTGGCCCGGGGCGATGAGCGCACCGGCCGACTCCACCAGGGCCCGGAGCTGGCGCACGTTGCCCGGCCAGGGCTGCGTGGCGAGCCAGGCCTGGGCGTCGGGCGCGAACAGGGCCTGCGGCGCCACGCGGCGCAGAAAGTGCGCGGCCAGCAGCGGCACGTCCATGCCCCGCTCGGCCAGGGGCGGGATGCGCATCACCACGCCCTTGAGCCGGTAAAAGAGGTCTTCGCGAAAACCGCCGTCCTGGATCATGCCCTCCAGGTCGCGGTGCGTCGCCGACACCACGCGCACGTCGGCCTTCTTCGTCTCGCGCCCGCCCACGGGCAGGAAGGTGCCCTCTTGCAGGAAGCGCAGCAGCTTGACCTGCATGGCGGGCGGCATCTCGCCCACTTCGTCCAGGAAGAGCGTGCCGCCGTGCGCGGTTTCCACCAGGCCCGGCTGGTCGCGGTGGGCGCCGGTGAAGCTGCCTTTCAGGTGGCCGAAAAGCTCGCTCTCCAGCAGCTCGCTGGACAGGGCGCCGCAATGGATGATCGCGAAAGGGCCCTGCCGGCGCGCGCTGCATTGGTGCAGGGCGCGGGCCACCAGCTCCTTGCCCGTGCCGGTGGGCCCGAGCACCATCACGCTCACCGAGGTGCCGGCCACGCGGCGCACCATGGCGCGCAGCTGCTGCGCGGCAGGCGACTGGCCGACGATGCCCAGGTCTTCGCTGCCCTCGCGTGCGCGCAGCTCCCGCAGCTCTTCGTCCAGGCGGGATTTGTGCATGGCGCGCGAGACGACGAAGCGCAGCATGTCCGGGTCGATGGGCTTGGTGAGGAAGTCCCACGCGCCCTTTTCGGCGGCGCGCAGGGCGAGTTCCCGGTCTCCGTGGCCGCTCAGGACCACCACGACCGAGCCCGCGAACCGCCCGATCAGCTCCAGGCCCGCTTCGGGGTCCATGCTGGGCGGCATGGCGAGGTCGAGCAGCACCACATGGGCGCGGTCCTGTCCGAAGGCCCAGGCCGCCTCTTCGCCGCTGCCGGCCACGGTGACCCGGTGGCCCAGTTCGCGCAGGAAGGAGCTGCCCAGCCGTTGGTAGGCGGGCTCGTCGTCCACCAGCAGGATGTGGCCCAGGGAGGGGGGAGGGGTCATGGTCGGTGGGGAGGAAAGGTCAGGGTGAAGCAGGTGCGCCAGGGCGGGCGCTCGGTCAGGGCGGCCGTGCCGCCGTGCGCGGCCATGATGCGTGCGACGATGGCCAGGCCCAGCCCGGTGCCGCCCGGGCTGCGCGAGGCGAAGGGCTGGAACAGCCGCTCGCGCAGCTCGGCGGGAATGCCGGGCCCGTCGTCGCAGACATGCAGCCGCAGGCCGTCCTCGCCCGGCTCGGCATCCACGTGCACCCGCCGCTGGCCTGCGGCGGCCTGGGCGTTGGTGAGGAGGTTGGCCAGCACCTGGTCCAGCCGCGCGGGGTCGGCGTGCACGGGGCAGGGCTTGTCCAGCCCGGGCCCCAGTTCCACGGATGGGGCGTGGCGGATCGCCTGGCGCACCTGCTGCGACAGGTCGATGGCCCGCGGCTCGATCTGCCAGGGCTTGGCGTAGTCCAGCAGGTCCTCCGCCAGGCGCGAGATGCGGGCGATCTGCTCCTGCACGTCCTTGCGGACCTCGGCCGGGGTAAAGGCCGTGGCCATGGCGATCACGTTCAGCGGGTTGCGCAGGTCGTGCGCGACCGTGGCCGCGAGCGAGCCCAGTTCGGCCAGGCGGGCCTGCAGCTGCCGCTCGCGCTCGCGCTGCTCTGCGGCCGCGGCGTTTTCCACCTGGCCCGCCGCCTGCACGAGCACGGTGCCGAACAGCTCCGCCAGGTGCCGCTGCCCGGGCGGCGCCTGCTCGAAGCCGTGCAGATGGGCTTGCCACTGGGCGCCGTCCTTGCGGCAGTGCACCGTGGGGGTGTGCGGATCGGGGGCGAGCGAGGGGCCCGTGACCACCCGCACGGCCACGCCCATGCGCTGGGACAGCAGCGAGGCGGCGATGGACGAGAGTTCGCCGAGCGATTGGGCCGTGGACAGCGCGCCGCGCCAGGTGTCCAGGTCGTGCGCCGTGGGGGTGCCGCCGGGGTAGACCAGGCGCTCGGCCAGCCGGCGCACCGGCCCGCTCCAGGCCAGGCAGGTGGCGGCCACCACGGCGGAGGTGAGCCAGCGCGACTCCACCGGCAGCAGCAAGGTCAGCGGCACGGCCAGCAGGCCCAGAAACAGCACGATCGCCCAGGCCAGGGCCCGCCGCGCCCAGGCGTTGGCCATGAAGACCCGGTAGCGCAGGATGCCGTAGACCAGGATCAGCGGGTACGCGGGGAAAGCCAGCACCTGCCAGGGGTACTGGGGAATGCGCAGGGCCGCGAACGCGTAACCCGAGATGCACATCAGCCCCCAGCCGCACGAGAGGGCCACGGCCGCGATCTGCCGGCGTTCGGTGGCCACCCGCGTCTGCCAGAAGGCCTTGGCCAGCACCAGCAGGCCCGCGCTCGCGCAGGTGGCCCAGACCAGGCTGGTGGTCCATCCGGCCGCATTGGGCACCACCACCCACTGCACGCCGGTGAACGGCGGAAAGTGCTCGAACGCGCCCGGCGGCACCCACCAGGACAGCGCGGTCGCGCCGCACGCCGCGCCGTAGGCCAGCCGCAAGGCCCAGGGCCGCAGCCGCTGGCCCGTGAAGATGGCGCAGAAGTGCAAGAACGCCGCGGACGTGATGGGCACCGTCGCCAGCAAGGCCATGGCGAAGGGCGCGGTGCCGATGCCGGCCCAGTTGGGCAGCTCGTTGCCCACGATCCACAGCCCCACGCCGAGCAGGAAGACGATCAGCAGCCGGGCGCCCGCCACGTGCTGGGCCCACAGCCACAGCACGCCGGACAGGGCCAGGGTCTGAACGAATGCCAGGGCGAGCGCGATGTGAATGGCCATCCGGCACTGTAAACCGAGTCGACAGCGCGCCCGCCGCAGCTGTCTACCGCGTTGACAGGTGGATTAAAAAACCGTTTGAAATCAACGGTCTGTGTGCTGGCACGTGCCCTGCAATACAGAAGGCATGAAGACCGCCACACCCCCCCTTGTGCCCCGCGATGCCGATGCCCATGCCCCTGCCGAGCGCCGGCGCCCCTGGACCTGGCCGCACTGCTGGGCGCGGCGCAATGGCACCGGCTTTCGCCCGCGATCCGCCGCCGTTTCGCGGCAGGCCATGCGCCGGTGCGCTACAGCGGC
>NZ_BAAJYR010000389.1:0-3272 GCF_057546605.1 Acidovorax sp. KPB24-03
CGTGCACCGCCCCGTCCGGCAGCGGCGCCACGGCAGGCCAGGTGATCGCGGCGGCCGTGGTCATGCTGGCGCCGCTGTCGCTCATCGTGCTGGCGGCCTCGCATTCGCGCAGCTACATCGTCGAGGCGCCGCAGCAGTACCGCGAACTGCTCGACTTTCTGGCCCGCACCGTGCTGGAGCTGCGCCTGAAGCTGCCGCCCGACATCGCCTCGCACCTGCCCGAGGGCGCGGTGGAGATCCAGCGCACCATCGCCGGCTACCTGGGCGCCAAGGCGGGCGCGCTGGCCATGGCCGGCCGCGCGTGGCTCAGCGGCCTGCTGCATGCCTACGTGGGCCTGCTGATCGGGGCCCTGGCCGCCGTGCGCACGCTGGACGGGGCCCGCGGACCGCTGGCCGAGGCGCTCTCGGCGCGCATCACCTGGTTCGGCGAGGCCTTCCGCCAGATCGTGGCGGCGCAGTTCTGGATCGCGGCGTTCAACACGCTGCTGACGGCGATCTTCCTGCTGGGCGTGCTGCCGCTGTGGGACCTGCAGCTGCCCTACACGCCCGCGCTGATCACGCTCACCTTCCTGGCGGGGCTGGTGCCGATCGTCGGCAACCTGCTGTGCAACGCGGTCATCACCATCGTGGGGCTGTCGGTGTCGCCTGCCGCGGCCATCGCCTGCCTGGCGTTCCTGATCCTGATCCACAAGGCCGAATACGTCATCAACGCCAAGGTGGTCGGCCAACGCACCCACATGGGCGTGTGGGAGCTGCTGGCGGTGATGTTCGTGGCCGAGGCGGTGTTCGGCCCCGCCGGGCTGGTGGCAGCGCCGCTGTTCTACGCGTACCTCAAGAAGGAACTGCAGGCAGCGCAGCTCGTCTAGTGCGTGTCACGCACTTTTCTCAGTGAGAGCAAAGCCGTGAGTAGCGTTTGCGGATGCCCCGCGAGCCGTACCCAACGGACGCCAGCGATGAAGAATGGAGCTTCGCGGCGCCCTATCTGCCCCTGATGGACCGGCACGCTTCCCAGCGAGAGCACGATCTGCGGGAAGTCTTCATTGCCCTGCGCTGGCTGTTACGCGCGGGACCGCCCTGGCAGATGCAGCCCCATGGTCCCGCCGCCCTGGGAAGTGGTCTATCAGCACGCCGGCGCTGGTTGGACGCGGGTTGCTTCGAGGCGATGGTCTCGACCTGCGCTCCATCATTCGCGTAGCGCAGGGTCGCCAAGGCCCGCCCAGCGGATGGGAGCACGTGCAGTCGAGCGCGGCAGCAAGGCCCACATGGCCTCGGACACGCGCCAGGCCGCGCGTTCAGGCAGATCTTCCAGGCAGCGCGGACTTGCGCCTGGCAGCGGAGCCCCGCCCTTCCACCCGCGCCTCCATCGCGGCCCGCCCCCCCACGCGCAAAGCCCATGTCACAAAACCGCCCCACGGGTTTGTGCCGAGCCAGCGCCTTCCACTCCAGCATTACGCTTGTCCGGCGCGCCACGCAGCCCGTGGGACGGCGTGCAGCGTCCCACGGCCCCAATCGCTTGCCTCAAAGGGTTCCCATGACCATCGCAAGAAAACTGGCTCTCCTCCTGCTGAGCGCCATTCTCGGCATCGCGGTGATGACGGCGTGGTTCCTGATCTCCGAGCGACAGCTCATCCTGCAAGAGCGCCAGACCGGCGTGCGCCAGGTGGTCGAGGCGGCGCACGGCATCGCTACGCACTTCCATGACCTGAGCACCCAGGGCGGACTCTCCGACGACGAGGCCCGCAAGCGCGCGGCCGCTGCCATCCAGGCACTGCGCTACAGCGGCAACGAATACGTCTGGATCAATGACATGCACCCGCGCATGGTGATGCACCCGGTGCGCCCCGAGTTGAACGGCAAGGACCTGACCGACAACAAGGACCCCAACGGCAAGCCGCTGTTCATGGAATTCGTGCGCACCGTACAGGCCAGTGGCGCAGGCTTCGTGCCTTACCTGTGGCCCAAGCCCGGCAGCGAAGCGCCGGTCGAGAAGACGTCGTACGTCAAGGGTTTCGCGCCCTGGGGCTGGGTGATCGGATCGGGCGTGTACATCGACACGGTGAACGCCGCCATCTGGCAACGCGCCCTGGGGTTCGGCTTGGTGGCGGCGCTGCTGGGGGCTGCGCTGCTGGTGATAGGCACCTTGATATCGCGCAACCTGCTGCGCCAATTGGGCGGCGAGCCCGGGTACGCACGCACCATTGCCCGCAGCATTTCGGAGGGCGATCTGTCGGTGGCGGTGGACACGCGCCAGGGCGACCACTCCAGCCTGCTGCTGGACATGCAGGCCATGCGCGATAGCCTGCACCGCATCGTGCAGCGCGTGCGCGACGGCACCGAGCACATCGCGGGCGCCTCGCAGCAGATCGCCGCCGGCAACCACGACCTGTCGGCCCGCACCGAATCGCAGGCCAGCGCGCTGGAGCAGACCGCCGCCTCCATGGAGGAGATGACCTCCAACGTGAAGCAGAACGCGGACAACGCCCGGCAGGCCAGCGTGCTGGCGCAATCGGCGTCCGACGTGGCGCGCCAGGGCGGCACGGTGGTGGACAAGGTGGTGCAGACCATGGGCTCCATCGATGCGTCGTCGCGCAAGGTGTCCGAAATCACCGGGGTCATCGAAGGCATCGCGTTCCAGACCAACATCCTCGCCCTGAACGCAGCGGTCGAGGCGGCGCGAGCCGGCGAACAAGGGCGTGGCTTCGCGGTGGTGGCCACCGAAGTGCGCAGCCTGGCGCAGCGCTCGTCCGAGGCGGCCAAGGAGATCAAGGCGCTGATCAGCCACTCCGCCGAGCAGGTGAAGGCCGGCACCCAACTGGCGCAAGAGGCCGGCACGACCATGCAGAACCTTGTGGACAGCGTGCTGCGCGTGTCCGCCGTGATCGAAGACATCAGCCAGGCCAGCCGCGAGCAGACCGATGGCATCGAGCAGATCAACGAAGCCATCTCGCAAATGGACCAGGGCACGCAGCAAAACGCCGCGCTCGTCGAGCAGGCCACCGCCGCTGCCGCCTCGCTGCAGCAGCAGGCCAACGAACTCAAGCAGGTGGTAGCGGCCTTTCACCTGCACCGGGCCGCGGAAGGCTCGGAAGGTTCAGGGCAAGGCACGGGGCAGGCTGCGCTGCGTCGGCCGGGGCCGGCCCGTCGGCGGTTGAACTGACGCCAGCGCTCGATACGGTGGCACCGGCCCACACCAGGGTGTCCAAAAAACGTTATTTGCTATTTTTTTTAATAGCACTCAGCACATATAAATCTAGGGCATCAGCCTCTTTTCA
>NZ_BAAJYR010000390.1:0-3252 GCF_057546605.1 Acidovorax sp. KPB24-03
GCCGATGCGGTCCGACAGCGCGCCGAACCACGGCACGGCGAGGGCGTTGCACGCCGCGCCGATCATGGTGGCGGTGAGCGCCAGCGGGCGCGACAGGTGCAGCACCGTGGTCACGTAGGTCAGGGTGAACACCACGACCAGCGCATACAGCACGTCCGAGCCGATGCGCGATCCGCCGGCCACCAGCAGGCGCCGCCAGTGCTGCGAGAACACCTCCTTGATGGGCGTCTTGGCCGTGGCCTGGTGGGCCTCCATTTCGCGGAACACCGGCGTCTCGTCGACGCCCCGGCGCAGCCACAGGCCGAACAGCACCAGCGCCACGCTGGAGACGAAGGGAATGCGCCAGCCCCAGGCCTGGAAGTCTTCGGGGCTCAGCCAGGCCGAGACCAGGGCGATGAAGCCGGTGCCGATCAGCGTGCCGCACGACGGGCCGACCTGCGTGAACGAGGCGTTGCGCCCGCGCTCGGTGGGCTTGCCGTGCTCCATCGACAGCAGCACCGCGCCGGCCCATTCGCCGCCGAGCGCCACGCCCTGCACGAAGCGCAGCGCCACCAGGGCGATGGGTGCCCAGATGCCCCAGGTGCCGTACGTGGGCAGCAGCCCCATCAGCCCGGTCGAGACGCCCATGATCACCAGCGTGGCCACCAGCACGAAGCGCCGGCCCAGCCGGTCGCCCAGGTGGCCGAACACCATGCCGCCCAGCGGCCGGGAGATGTAGCCCACGGCATAGGTGGAGAACGCGAGGATGGTGCCGGTGAGCGGGTCGAAGGACGGAAAGAAGATGGCGTTGAAGACCAGCGCCGCCATGATGTTGTAGACCGTGAAGTCGTACCACTCGAGCGTGGTGCCAACCGAGCTGGCCATGGCAAGTCGGCCCATCTTGGGGGCGGCGGGGGGAGCGTGGGCGACGCCCTGGGGAACTGCACGCATGGGAGGATCTCCGGTGAAAGGCGATGAAGGAAAAATCGGGGGCGCAGGGGCCCGTAGTGGCAGAGGGGATCAGGCCAGGTCGGCCCGCGTGAGCTTCCAGCCCAGCGTGTACTGGGCCGCCGCCACGGCATCGGCCTGCAGCAGCGCACCAGCGCGCGCCAGTGCCTCGCGGTGCGCGTCGGCATGGCCGGTTTCCACCACCATGAGCGGCTGCAGCACGCGGCCTTCGGTGCGCTCCGTGGGCAGGGGCGTGCTCAGCACCGGGTCCGGCACCAGCAGGTACGACTGCACGAAGCCGGGCACCTGCGCGAGCTGGGTGCCGGCCTGCACGGCGCGCGCCACCAGTGCGGCGCGGTCATCGGCCGGCGGCAGGGCCAGCACGCTCAGGTGGCTGCCGGAGCCGAACCCGGTGACGGCCTCCACCGCGCACACGCGGCGCATCGGGTCCCGCATGCGGCCCAGGTTGGTGACCGACCAGGGCGTCTGCCGGCCGAACGCGGCGCGGTACGCATCGGACGTGAAGGCCGCGAGCGACTGCGTGCGGTACAGGCCCAGGTACTTGCGGCCGCCCTGCCGTGACACGTAGCGGGCGCCGGAGAGAAAACCGTCGATGCGCACGCGCTCTTCGACATGCTCGCGGTCATACCACTGGTTGAAGTCCGCCTCGTCGGCGGCATCGACATCGGCGGCCACGAAGAGCATGCCGTGCACGGTGCCGGGGGCGGCGGAGGGAAGGTTCTGGGAAGCCATGGGCACTTGCGATTCCTTGCAAAAAGACCAGGGAATCATCGGCCGCGCATCGGCGTGCCACAAACGGGTTTTTTTGCCCTGCGGCTATCAGAATTACTTGTCGGGTCAGATGCTTTTTCTGCACCAAATCAGGGTTCACCCTCTGTGCCGGGCGTCCGGAATGGTGCGGACAGCGAGGCAGCGAAGCGCTCGGATTCGCTGCACGCCAGCTCGGCCGCGCGGCGGATGGCGGCCGAGCCGCTGGCGTCCAGATGGCTCACCACGATGCGCTGGGGCGGCAGGGGCGTATCGCACGCGATCACGCGCAGGTCGCCGCGCTCGATCTCCTCGCGCACGGGTGGCAGTGGGATCAGCGCGTTGCCGAACCCCGACTGCACCAGCCGCACGATCGCCGCCATCGAACTCACGCAATGCACCTTGCCCACGGGCATGCTGGCCTGCCGGTACAGCTGCTTGAGCGCCTGGTGGGGCTGCGATCCCGGGCTCATGGTCAGCACCGGCTGCAGCAGCAGGTGGGCGATGCGGCCTTCGTCGGGCTGGGGCGCGGAGGCGCCGGCGCCCACCCAGCCCATGGCCATCGGCGGGCAGGCCATGTTGACGATCTCGGCGCTGGCCATGGGGTCGGTCTGCAGCGCGATGTCGATCGCGCCGATCTGCAGGCGCTCGTGCAGGGCGAGGGTGGTTTCCGAGGTCAGCTGCACTTCGATGCCCGGGTGCAGGCGCTGCAGCGTGCCCAGGAAGTCCACCAGCCAGGTGTGCACCACGCTCTCGATCGCGCCGATGCGCACCAGGCCCAGAAGCTCCTGCTGCGGGTGCCCGAGCGCGATCATCTCGCGCTGCAGCTCCAGCATGCGCTCGCCATAGTCCAGCAGCCGCAGGCCCACGGGCGTGAGCCGCAGGTCGCGCGGGTCGCGCTCGAACACGCGGGCGCCGATCTCTTCCTCCAGCGAGGCGATGCGGTTGGAGATGGCCGCCTGCGTCACATGCAGCCGCTCGGCCGCGGCGCGGAAGCTCCCGAGCCGCGCGATCCAGAGAAAGGCTTCGACGAAGCGGGTGTTCATCGCGCAGGGTGCGGCGGTGGCGGGTGCCTCAGCCCGCGCGCAGGCAGGCCTCGATGGCGCGGCCCACCTGCAGCACGCGCGCATCGGCGCCGTGCACGCCGCCCACGGACAGGCCCACGGGCAGTTCGCCGGGCGCCTGGCAGGGAAGGGAGAGCGCGCAGCCATCCAGGAAATTGAGCACCGTCGTGTTGCGCAGCACCAGCCCGTTGGTGGCGAAGAACCGGGCATCGTCGCCGGTGAGGTCCGCCAGGCGCGGCGCGCGCACGGCCACGGTCGGCATCAGCCAGGCGTCGAGGTCGCGCAGGCGCTCCCGGGCGGTGGCTTGCAGGCGCAGCCGCGCGTCCTGCAGGTCGATGTAGTCGGCCGCGGAAATCGCGGCGCCGCGGCGGGTGCGCTGGGCGACGCGGTGGTCGTACTGCGCCTCTTGGGCCGGGTCTTCCAGCCGCGCGCGGTGCACCTGCCAGCCTCGGCGGCGATCAGCCCGCCCGCGGCGTTGAGCGAGGGCAGCTGG
>NZ_BAAJYR010000391.1:0-3250 GCF_057546605.1 Acidovorax sp. KPB24-03
GCGGCCAGGGCCTGCTGCAGCACGGCCATGTCGCCGCGCGCCTGGGTGAGCTGCAGTTGCGCGGCCAGCCATTCGGCGGCGGAGGCTTCGGTGGTGACGCCGGCGCGCTCCACCGCCACTTCCAGCCCTTCGGAGTACGAGAACCCGCCCACCGGCAGCGCCGGCGAGGCCAGCCAGATGAGCTGCAGCAGGCTGGCGGCGGGCAGGGCCGTGGGGGCTTGGGGTGGTGGGGCGTTGCAGTCGGGGGCCGTCATCCCGGCGTCAATCAAGGGTGGTGGTGCGGGTGATCGCACTTCGCATGGTCATGGTCGTGGCCATGGGCGTGCGCATCGCCGTGATCGTGGCCATGGCTTGCATGGCGGTGCCCATGGTCATGCCCGTCGCCGTGCGCGGGGCCGGCGGCGTCGTGCGAAGGGGCTGCATGGTCGTGGTCGTGGCTATGGTCATGGCCGTGGTGCCCGTGCCCATGGTGCCCGTGCCCATGGTGCCCGCCCGCCGCATAGGCGCCGCCCTCGGGCTCGAAGGGGGCCTCGATCGCGTTCACGATGAGGTGCATGGCGCGCAGCATGTCGGCCAGCACGTGGTCGGGCTCGATCTGCAGGTGGGTGGGCGTGAGTTCGATGGGCACGTGCCGGTTGCCCAGGTGGTAGGCGGCGCGGGTCAGATCGAAGGGGGTGCCGTGGTGGGCGCAATGGGTGATGCGCAGCACCGCCTGGGGCGCGGCGATCACGCGGACCAGGGCGCCGTCCTCGGCCACCAGCACGTCGCCGCCGCGCACGGCGGTGCCCCGGGGCAGGAAAATGCCCAGCTCCCGCCCGGTGGAGTCGGTAGCGGCGAAGCGGCTTTTCTGGCGCGTGTCCCAGTCGAGTTCGAGGGTGGCGGCGCGCTTGACGAGCACGGGCGCGAGGCCCTTGCCCTGGGCGATGAGTTTGGAGACTTGAAGCATGCGTGCGATCAGAACAGAAAGTAGCGCTGCGCCATGGGCAGCACGGTCGCGGGCTCGCAGGTGAGCAGCTGGCCGTCGGCGCGCACGGTGTAGGTCTGCGCGTCGATCTCCATGCGCGGCGTGTAGTGGTTGTGCACCATGTGCTGCTTGCGCACGCCGCGCACGCCGCGCACGGCGCTGAGTTGCTTGGCCAGGCCGAAGCGCTCGCCGATGCCCGCGGCCAGCCCGGCCTGCGACACGAAGGTGAGCGAGGTGCGGGCCAGCGCACCGCCGAAGGCGCCGAACATGGGCCGGTAGTGCACGGGCTGCGGCGTGGGGATGGAGGCGTTGGGGTCGCCCATGGCGGCCATGGCGATGAAGCCGCCCTTCAGGATCATGGCGGGCTTGACGCCGAAGAAGGCGGGCTTCCAGATCACGATGTCGGCCCACTTGCCCACCTCCAGGCTGCCCACCTCGTGGCTGATGCCGTGGGCGATGGCGGGGTTGATGGTGTACTTGGCCACGTAGCGCTTGATGCGCGTGTTGTCGTTGCGCGCGGTGTCGCCGTCCAGCGTGCCGCGCTGCGCTTTCATCTTGTGGGCCGTCTGCCAGGTGCGCAGGATGACCTCGCCCACGCGGCCCATGGCCTGGCTGTCGCTGCTCATCATGCTGATGGCGCCCAGGTCGTGCAGCACGTCTTCGGCCGCGATGGTTTCCTTGCGGATGCGGCTCTCCGCGAAGGCCAGGTCTTCGGCGATGGAGGCGTCCAGGTGGTGGCACACCATGAGCATGTCCACATGCTCGTCCAGCGTGTTCACCGTGTAGGGCATGGTGGGGTTGGTGGAAGACGGCAGAAAGTTCGCCTCGCCCACCACACGCAGGATGTCGGGCGCATGCCCGCCGCCCGCGCCTTCGGTGTGGAAGGCGCAGATGCCGCGGCCCGCCACGGCGGCGATGGTGTTCTCGACGAAGCCGCTCTCGTTGAGCGTGTCGGAGTGGATGGCGACCTGCGTGTCGGTGGCGTCGGCCACGTCCAGGCAGTTGCTGATGGCCGCGGGCGTGGTGCCCCAGTCCTCGTGCAGCTTGAGGCCGATCACGCCCGCGTCGATCTGCTCGTGCAGCGCGTCGGGCAGGCTGGCGTTGCCCTTGCCCAGAAAGCCGAGGTTCATGGGAAAGGCGTCGGCCGCCTGCAGCATGCGCTCGATGTTCCAGGGCCCCGAGGTGCAGGTGGTGGCCAGCGTGCCGGTGGCCGGGCCGGTGCCGCCGCCCAGCATGGTGGTCACGCCCGACGCCAGGGCCTCTTCGATCTGCTGCGGGCAGATGAAATGGATGTGGCTGTCGATGCCGCCCGCCGTGACGATGTTGCCCTCGCAGCTGATGATCTCGGTGCCGGGGCCGATGACGATGTCCACGCCGGGCTGCGTGTCGGGGTTGCCGGCCTTGCCGATGGCGGCGATGCGCCCGCCCTTCAGGCCGATGTCGGCCTTGACGATGCCCCAGTGGTCCAGGATGAGCGCGTTGGTCAGCACCGTGTCCATGGCGCCCCCGGCCGTGGGGCCGGTGCCCTGGCCGTCGCGCGTGCGCTGGCCCTGCGCCATGCCGTCGCGGATGGTCTTGCCGCCGCCGAACTTCACCTCTTCGCCATAGGCGCCGGCGCGCAGCGTGTAGTCCTGCTCCACCTCGGCGATGAGCCCGGTGTCGGCCAGGCGCACGCGGTCTCCGACGGTGGGGCCGAACATCTCGGCATAGGCGCGTTTGGACACAGTGGCCATGGGAATGCTCTCCAGCTCTCGGGCGGTTCGAAAAAGGAATGGTGTCGGGGTTCAGGCGGCGGCCGGGGCCGGCGGCTCGCCCAGCGGCCCCTGCGTGAGGCCCCGAAAGCCGTACACCGTGCGGTCGCCCGCGTAGTCCACCAGCTCCACGGTGCGCTGCTGGCCGGGCTCGAAGCGCACGGCCGTGCCGCTGGCGATGTTCAGCCGCATGCCGCGCGCGGCGTCGCGGTCGAAGCCGAGCGCGCCGTTGGTCTCGGCGAAGTGGTAGTGCGAGCCGACCTGGATCGGCCGGTCGGCGGTGTTGCGCACCACCAGGGTGAGGGTGCGGCGGCCGGTGTTGAGCGCGTGCTCGCCGTCGTCGATGAGGAGTTCGCCGGGGATCATGGGGTGGGCTCGCAGTGGATGGTGCAGTGGTCGATGCGTTGGGCCGCTCAGGCCATGCGCACGAGCAGCGTGGCGCCCAGCAGCGCGGTCGAGGCGCCCGCCACCACGGCCAGCCAGCGGTGGCGCGCCACCACGGCATGGCCCAGGGCGATGCCGGCGGCGTGCAGCG
>NZ_BAAJYR010000392.1:0-3248 GCF_057546605.1 Acidovorax sp. KPB24-03
CAGCAGGTGGCGGCCGATGCCGCGGGCCGCATGGCGCCGGTCGGCCCGGTGGCGACGGCTGGGGTCGCCCCTTGGCGCGACGGGCGCATCACCTTCGACGATGTGCCGCTGGCCCAGGCTTTGGCGGAGTTCGAGCGCTACGGGCCGACGGGCCTCGTGGTGCGCGATGCGGCCGTGGGCGCACTGCGCATGACCGGCACCTTCGACCCGCGCCGCCTGGACAACTTCCGGCAGGCGCTGCCCAAGGTGCTGCCGGTGCGCCTGCAGGGTGAGGCGCCGCACACCGAAATCGTCGCGGCGCACTGAGTCGGCCTTGCGCCAAGCGTGCACGAACGTGCGGCCCGACCCCGGGGGCACAAGCCACCGAATCGCCTTCCGAAAAAAAGCGCAAAACCCAGGTTGGGGTTTTGCCAAGCCATGCGTCTACCTGAGAAGGCTTCTTATTCCTAACCTTCCGGAGATCGTTCGCATGTCCCGTTTTCGTTTCCATCCTGCCCCGTTGGCTGTGGCGGCCGCCCTGGCGCTGGGCGCCTTGCCCACCCATGCCCAGCCGGGGGCCGGTGCGCAGGCTGCGGCATCCGTGCCGGTGGACATCCGCATCGCGGCCCAGCCCCTGGCCCAGGCCCTGGATGCGCTGGCGCGGCAGGCGCGCGTGGAGCTGATGGTGCAGCCCGCACTGGTGGAGGGCAAGGTGGCGCCGGCCGTGCAAGGGCGCCTCACCGCCCGCGAGGCCCTCAACCGCCTGCTGGCGGGCAGCGGGCTGTTCGCGGAGATCGAAGGCACCTCGGTGGTCGTGCGCCGCGTGCCGCAAGGCGCAGGCACGGCCACGCTCGCGCCCGTGACGGTATCGGCCCAGGCCGAGCGCCCGGTGGCGACCGAGCACACGGGCTCGTACACCACGCGCGCCGTCACGGTGGGCAAGGGCGCCCAGGCGCTCAAGGACATTCCCCAGTCGATCAGCGTCGTCACGCGCCAGCTGATGGACGAGCAGAACATCACCTCGGTCTACGACGCGCTCGCCAGCACCACCGGCATCACGCTGGCGCAAAGCCCACAGGGCGGCAAGTACATCTATTCGCGCGGCTACGACCTGACCACGGTGCAGTACGACGGGGTGCCACTCAACCGCGGCATGTACGGGCGGGCGAGCAACTATTCATCCAGCATGGCGATCATCGACCGGGCCGAGGTCCTGCGCGGCGCCGCCGGCCTGCTGCAGGGCGAAGGCAGCCCCGGTGGGGCGGTCAACCTGGTGCGCAAGCGTCCTCTCGGCACCAACGCCACCACGGTGGAGGCCCGCGTGGGCTCGTGGGACCGCTACGGCGCGCAGCTGGACACCAGCCGCGTCCTGAACGAAGAGGGCACGCTGCGCGGCCGCGCGCTGATCGACTACGAAGACCACCACGCGTTCATGGACTATGTGAACCGCCGCAGCCCGACCGTGTACGGCACGCTGGAATACGACGTCTCGGCCGCCACGCGCATCAACTTCGGGGCCAGCTCCGAAGAAACGCGGGGCCGCCCTTCGATGAACGGCCTGCCGCGCTACGCCACCGGCGGCGACCTGAACCTGCCCCGCTCGACCTACCTGGGCGCCACCTGGAACCGGCAGGAGTCGTCCAACCGCGGGCTGTACTTCGATGCGGCGCACCAGTTCAACGACGACTGGAAGCTGCAGTTCACGGCGATGCACCTCAAGGAGGAGCACGACCTGAAGTACGCCGGGGTCAACCGGGCGGTCAACCCGGCGCTGATGCAGAGCGCCAACATCGTGGCCCGGTCCATCGCCGACATCGAGACCTCGGGCATCGACGCGAACCTGACCGGAAAATTCGACGCCTTCGGCCGGCGGCACGAACTGGTGAGCGGGGTCAACTACACGCACACCACGAACGACACCATCTACGGCTTTCGGACCAACTACAACATCTTCGGCCTGAACAGCTACAACCCCGACTTCCGCGAGCCCACGGACGCCGAGATCTACACCGGCACCCGTGAGGCGCGGCAGGGCAAGGCCCGGCAACTGGGCTTCTACAACGCGGTGCGCCTGCAGCTGACCGACCCGCTCAAGCTGGTGGTCGGCGCGCGCGTCAGCTGGTTCCGCACCGACTGGGACACCGTCACCACCGGCGCGGCGCCGTCCACCTCGGCCACCCACAGCCGCGAGAACGCCAAGGTCAACCCCTATGCCGGGCTGATCTACGCGCTCGACCCGCAATGGTCCGCCTACGTGAGCTATTCCGACATCTTCAAGCCGCAGTCCGAACTGAACGAGGCGGGCCAGTTGCTCAAGCCCATGGTGGGCGCCAATTACGAAGCGGGCCTCAAAGGCGAGCTGATGGACGGCAAGGTGAATGCCTCGTTCGCCCTGTTCCGCGTGGACCAGAAGAACCGCGCGCAGGAAGACTTCAGCACCAGCCCCACCTGCCGCAGCGACTACTACTGCTACACCGACACGGGCGAGGTGCGCAGCCAGGGCCTGGATGCCGAGGTGAGCGGCGAAGTCGCGCCCCACTGGAACCTGTTCGCCGGCTACACCTTCAACCAGACCAAGTACCTCAAGGACGTGAGCAGCCAGGGCCTGTCCTTCAACAGCTACACGCCCAAGCACCTGTTTCGCCTGTGGAGCACCTACCAGCTGCCGGGCGAGTGGAACGCCATCACCCTCGGGGGCGGCGTCAACGCGCAAAGCGGCAGCTACCGTCAGATCGGTGCCGTGCGCGCCACCAACGGCGGGCGGGCGGTGTGGAATGCGCTGGTCAAGTACCAAATCAACCGCCACTGGACCGCGGCGCTGAACGTCAACAACGTCTTCGACAAGCGCTACTACAGTTCGGTCACCGCGCTGGTCAACGGCAGCTATTACGGCGACCCCCGCAACGTGATGCTGACCCTGCGCGGCGCCTTCTGACCGTGCGCAGTCGATCGCGCGGCGAATGGCCAGGGATGGGGCCCGCATGAAAGGCAACGGCAACTTGCGCCAGTCCATGTCGTGGCTGCACACCTGGTGCGGCCTCGTCTGCGGATGGCTGCTGTGCGCCATCTTCCTCACGGGCACGCTCAGCGTGTTCCGGGAGCCGATCACCCGCTGGATGGAGGCCCGGCCCGTGCTGGCGGATGCCGGGGCCGGCACACAGGGGGCCGTGCCGCACGTGCTGGCACAAGCCGTGCGGCACCTGGCCGCGGAGGCACCCGGCGCGCGCTTTTTGGCGCATCGAGCTGCCCCAGCGCCCGGGCGATGCCCT
>NZ_BAAJYR010000393.1:0-3242 GCF_057546605.1 Acidovorax sp. KPB24-03
CGCCACCACCGCCCGAAGGCTTGCGGCGGCGCCGGCGGCGCTTCTTGGGGGCGGCCTGGCCGTCGCCGGCCGGGTCTTCGCCACCATCGTGTTCATGGTCCTGGCCGTCCTGCCCTTCCTGATCGCCCCGGGAGGGGGCAGCGGCCGGGCGGGCCTCGCCAGGGGAGGCTGCAGCGCCGTCCGCATCGGCAGGCCGGGGCACGCGGCGCACGACGGGCTGGGCCTTGCGCTGGCGGGACTTCTGCTCTTCGCGGGCCTGGTCGATCATGTCGTCGCGGCGCATGTCGTCGGCGTGCTGGAACTCCTGCCACCATTCGGCCAGCGCCTCCTCGACCTCGCCCACATCGGCGCGCAGGCGCATGAAGTCGAAGCCGGCACGAAAGCGCGCCTGGGCCACCATACTGTAGGGCGTGGAGCCCACGCGCTTGTCGAAGCGCGGCTGCATGACCCAGATCTCGCGCATGTCGGCGGCCAGCTTGCCGCGGCCCGACACGTCGCCGATGCGCCGCTCGAACACGTCGTCGATGGCGTCCTGCAGCGCGGGAAACGGCTGCTCGCGCTGCGCGATGCGCCGGTCCCAGCCGGTCTTCACGTCCTGCCACAGCACGCAGGCCAGCAGGAAGCTCGGCGCCACGGGCTTGCCCTCGCCCACGCGGCGGTCGGTGTCGGCCAGGGCGGCGCTCACGAAGGAGGAATCAGCGCGCTCGACCACCACGTCCAGCAGCGGATAGATGCCGGTCGCCATGCCCAGCTTCTTGAGCTGCGCGATCGTGGCCAGCGCGTGGCCCGTCTGCAGCAGCTTGAGCATTTCGTCGAACATGCGGCTTTGCGGCACGTCGGCCAGCAGCGCCTGCGACTCGATCAGCGGGCCGGCCGTCTTGGGCTCGATGGTGAAACCCAGGCCCGCGAGCTTGGCCGCGAAACGCACGGCCCGGATGATGCGCACCGGGTCTTCGCGGTAGCGCGTGGCCGGGTCGCCGATCATGCGCAGCAGCTTTTTCTTCGCGTCCTGGATGCCCTTGTGGTAGTCCACCACGACCTGCGTTTCGGGGTCGTAGTACATCGCGTTGACGGTGAAGTCGCGCCGCGTGGCGTCTTCGTCCTGCGGGCCCCAGACGTTGTCGCGCAGCACGCGGCCGCTGGCGTCCACGGCGTGCTGCATGCCCACCAGCTGCTGCTTGCTGGTCTTTTCGTTGCCGCTCACCTGCTGCTCGATGGCGGTGTTGTCCAGGTAGGCGCGGAAGGTGGAGACCTCGATGACCTCGTGCTCACGGCCGCGGCCGTGCACCACATGCACGATGCGAAAGCGCTTGCCGATGATGAAGGCGCGGCGGAACAGGCCCTTGACCTGCTCGGGCGTGGCGTTGGTGGCTACGTCGAAGTCCTTGGGCCGCAGGCCCAGCAGCAGGTCGCGCACGGCGCCGCCCACGATGTAGGCCTCATAGCCCGCCGCCTTGAGCGTGCGCACCACGTCGGCCGCGCGGCGGTCCACCAGTTCGGGGTTGATGCCGTGCACCGAGGCGGGCACTTCCTCGCGCTTGCCGAAGCGGTTCTTTCCGCGGCCGGCGCCGGGGGCGCCCTTGCCCAGCAGTTTGTCGATGAACTTCTTGATCATGGTTGGGTGGGAAAGAGATCCAATATGCGCCAGCCACGCTGCTGCGCGAGCGCCCGCAGGCGGGGGTCGGGGTTGGTGGCCACCGGGTGATCGACGGTTTCGAGCAGCGGCACGTCGTTCATGGAGTCGCTGTAGAACGTGCTCTCCACGCCGCTCCAGGCCAGGCCGCGCGCCGCCAGCCATTCTTCCATGCGCCGCACCTTGCCTTCGCGCATGGTCGGCGTGCCCTCGATGGCGCCGGTGTACCAGCCCTGCGCGTCGCGCGCAAGGCCCATGGAGAGCAGCTCGTCCACACCCAGCGCCTGGGCGATGGGGCCGGTCACGAACTCGTTGGTGGCCGTGATGATGACCACCTGGTCACCCGCCGCCTGGTGCTGGCGCACCAACTCCAGCGCCTGCGGATGGATGGCGGGCCCGATCACTTCGCGCATGAACTGCGCATGCGCCGCCGCGGCGGCCTCGGGCCCGCGCTGGCGCACGGCCTCGATGGCAAAGCGCACGTAGTCGTGCACGTTCAGCGTGCCGGCCTGGTAATGGGCGTAGAACTCGTCGTTGCGGCGGCCGAACTCGACCGGGTCGTTCCAGCCGATGCGGATGGTGAACTCGCCCCACTCGTAGTCGGAGTCGAGCGGCAGCAGCGTATGGTCGAGGTCGAACAGGGCCAGCCGAGGGCGTTGCGCCGGGGGTTCAGGGTTCATGCGGTGTGGTGTATGGAAAAAGGGGCGGGCGAAGGGGAGGAAAGCCGGCGGCGTGCGCCGCTATTCGGACTCCAGCATGGCCCGCAGCAGGGGAATGGTGATGGCGCGCTGGGTGCGCAGGGCGAAGCTGTCCAACTGGTCCAGCAGCTGCATCAGGCTGCCCAGATCGCGCGAGAAGCGCTTGAGCATGTAGTCCATCACATCGTCGCCCAGGAAGATGCCGCGCGCGTCGGCCTCCTGGCGCAGCACGGCGCGGCGCTCGGCCTCGCCCAGCACGTGCAGCTGGAAGATGTGGCCCCAGCCCAGGCGGCTGCGCAGGTCGTCGCGCAGCGGCAGGTCGGCCGGCGGCGTCTGGCCGGCGGCCAGGACCCAGCGGGGTTCGCCCACGGCGGGGCTGATGGCATTGACGAACCAGTTGAAGGCGGCGGCCTGCTGGGCCGTGTTGTACAGGTGCACCTCGTCCAGCAGCACGGCGGACCAGCGGTCGTCGAACGCCGTCGGCTCGGCCACCGAGGCATCGAGCCAACCGACCGAGGCGCCCTGCTCGCGCAGGGCCTCGCGCACGGCCTCCAGCAGGTGGGTCTTGCCGCTGCCCGACTCGCCCCAGAGGTAGGTGGGCACCGGCGAGCGCAGCACCTCGACGGCGCCGTCGCCCACGGCCAGCCGCAGGTGCTGCAGGGCCGCCTCGTTGGTGCCGGCGAAGAACCGGGACAGCGTGGGCCCGGTGGCCAGGCCGATGTCGAGCGCGAGCTGCTTCATGCGCCGCGCCCTTGCACGGCGGCCCGCACGCGCCGCGCACCCGGGCCGCAGCGGCAGGCGCGGTGCGGGATGAAGGGCGGCAGAGGGGGGCGAGGCGGCATGGAAGTGGGAATGGCAAAGGGCCGGATGGCAGGGCGCGCGGGACACGCCGGCGCGAATTTTAGTCTGCC
>NZ_BAAJYR010000394.1:0-3239 GCF_057546605.1 Acidovorax sp. KPB24-03
GGCGATGGCCACGCGCTGCTTCATGCCGCCCGACAGCTGGTGCGGGTGCGCATCGGCGAACCGGGACAGCCCCACCTTGTCGAGGTAGAGCGCCGCGCGCTCCGCAGCTTCGGCGCGGCTGGCGCGGCGTGCGGCCAGCAGCGGGAACATGACGTTCTCGCGCACGGTCTTCCAGGGCGGCAGCTGGTCGAACTCCTGGAACACCACCACGCGGTCGGGCCCGGGCCGCGTGACGGGCTGGCCGCCGAGCACGATGCGGCCTTCGCTCGGCGGGATGAAGCCTGCAATGGCCTTGAGCAGCGTCGATTTGCCGCAGCCCGAAGCGCCCAGCAGCACGAAGCGGTCGGCCGCATGCACCTGGAAATCCACCCGGTGCGTGGCCCGCACCACGGTGTCGCGCGTGCGGTAGTCGATGCTCACGCCCTCCACGTGCAGCAGCGCCGATGGGTCCACCGCGCGGGTGGGCAGCGGCCCGGCCGCCGGGGCCACGCCACCGCCGGCGCCGCCGGTCTCGGGCTCCAGGCGCTCCATCAGCGCGGGGGAAAGGGGTCCCGTCCGCATGGCGCGCGTCAGTTGCCGCCCGCGGTGTGGGCGTCTTCGAAGAAATAGTCCTTGAGCGTGGTCGGCGCGTTCTTGATGGCGCCCACGCGGTGCAGGAACTGGCCCATGCCCAGCGTGTTCTCGGGTTTCACCTTGAACTGGACTTCCGGGTTCTTGATGATCTTGAGCAGCAGGTCCCGGTCGGTCTTGGCGCCGGTCACACGCAGGTAGATGTCCGCCGCCTTCTCGGGGTGGGCGGTGATGAACTTGGCGGCCTCGTCCAGGCCATCCAGGAACGCCTTGTAGGTCTTGGGGCTCTCGCGGCGGAATTTCTCGGTCGCGTACAGCACGGTGGCCGACGAAGGCCCGCCCAGCACGTCGTAGGAGTTGAGCACGATGCGCGCGGCCGGGTTGCCGGCCAGTTCCTGTTCCTGGAACGGCGGGTTGCCGAAGTGGCCCGTGATCTCGGTGCCGCCCTTGATGATCGCGGCGGCGGCATCGGGGTGCGGCAGGGCCACCTGGATCTTGTCCAGGCGGTTGAACTCCTTGTCGCCCCAGAGCTTGGCCGAGGCCATCTGCAGCACGCGCGACTGCACCGACACGCCGACGGCGGGCAGCGCGATGCGGTCCTGCTCGGTGAAGTCGGCCAGCGTCTTCACCTTGGGGTTGTTGCTCACCAGGTAGTACGGAAAGTTGCCCAGCGAGGCCACGCCCTTCACGTTCTGGCGGCCCTTGGTGCGGTCCCACAGCGTGAACAGCGGGCCCACGCCAGCGCCTGCGATGTCGATGTTGCCCGACAGCAGGGCATCGTTGACCGCAGAGCCGCCGGACAGCTGGAGGTAATCGACCTGGATGTCGATGCCCGCCGCCTTGCCGTGCTTTTCGATGAGCTTCTGGTCCTGCGCCACATTCAACAGCAGATACACCACGCCGAACTGCTGCGCGATGCGCAACTGGCCTTCAGCCGCGTGCGAAGCGGCGGGCAGCCCCACCCCGCAGGCGATGAGGCCGGCAGCGGCCAGGGCGGCAAGGGTGCGGCGGGCGATGCCGCGGCGTGAAGGCTGGTGCATGGTGGGCATTTCCTGGCGCGAGAAGCGAGAAGCGAGAAGCAACGAAGAAGGGGAAGGGAGAAACGCAGGGGCGAAGGCGGCGGCCGTTCAGAACGGCAGGTCACCCTCGACCGTGGTGCGGTAGAGCTTGCGGCGCTCGCTGTCGGGCGTGCCGGCCGCCAGGTGCATGACCGAGCGGTTGTCCCAGAACACGAGGTCGTGCGGCAGCCAGCGGTGCCGGTACAGGAACTCCGGCCGCACGCTGGCGGCGAACAGTTCGTCCAGCAGCGCGCGGCTTTCATCGTCGGGCAGGCCGACGAGGCGCGTGGTGAAGTGCTCGCTCACGAAGAGCGCCTTGCGGCCGGTTTCGGGGTGGGTGCGCACCACCGGGTGCACGGCGGGCGCCACCTCGTCGATCTGTGCCTGCGTGAGCTTCGGGCGCCAGGGGCTGCGGGCGCGCAGCTCCTCGTACTTGGCCAGGTAGCTGTGCTCGGCCTGCAGCGGGGCGATGGCGTTCTTGAGCGCCTGGGGCAAGGCATCGTAGGCCGCGTGCTGGTCGGCAAACAGCGTATCGCCACCCTCTGAGGGCAACTCCTGCGCGTGCAGCAGCGAGCCCAGGCTGGGCTTTTCCTTGTACGACAGGTCGGAATGCCAGTAATGGCCCGCATCGCCCAGCCCGATGGGCTGGCCGCCGGCGTCCTTGATGTTGGAGACGATCAGGATCTCGGGGTGATCGGCCAGCTGGAAGTTCTTCAGCACATGGATCTGCAGCGGGCCGAAGCGGCGGCTGAAATCAATGTGCTGGCGCGGGGTGATGCGCTGGTCGCGGAACACCAGCACGTGGTGCGCCAGGTGGGCACGGTGAATGCGGTCGAAGTCCTGCGCGCCGAGGGGCCGCGACAGATCGAGGCCCACCACCTCGGCGCCCAGCGGGCCTGCGGCGCCGGCCACCGGGCGGATATCGAAGGGCTGCGGCGCGGCATCATCGTCCAGGGCGATGGCCGTCGCGGAAACCGGGGCGTGGGACAGAACTGCCGACATGGTGAACCACCTTTGAACGGGCCCGGCGGGGCCCTCTGGGTTGCCACTTTATTCAGCACACCTCCAAACCGGAACGAATGATTTATGCATTGCTAACTACAAAATCATCTATCGACACGGCGCCCCCACTGCTTGCCCGGCACTGGCACCCGTCACGAAACGGACGCCTGACCTTGGCATATTGGGTGCTTGTGCCCTTTCATGCAAAAGATAACACTGGGCACCCATGCACCCCATCGCATCGACCGGGGCCGCACGGAACACGCACACCCCCTCCCCCGTTCTTTCGCGATGCTCCAGGACACCGGCGCCTGCGGGTGAACGGAGCCACCCGGCACCACCGGACCGCGGGCACGGCCCCTGCGCTATCCCCACCCGCGAACGAACCGACACGACAGGATCACAGGACATGCTGCAGGAAGAACGATTCATCCGCATCCGCACGCTGCTGGCCACGCTCACCCGCGTGAGCACCGAGCGCATCGTGAAGGACCTCGACGTTTCGCGCGAGACCGTGCGGCGCGACCTCGTCGAGCTGGAGGCGCAGGGCGTGCTGCGCCGTGTGCACGGCGGCGTGGTCGCGCCCGGCCCGGCGCCCGAACCCCCGCT
>NZ_BAAJYR010000395.1:0-3237 GCF_057546605.1 Acidovorax sp. KPB24-03
CGCGCGCTGCGCTGCACGCGGGCGGTGAACCAGAAGGTGCTGCCCGCGCCGGGCGCGCTGTGCACGCCGGCATCGCCCCCCATCAGCAGGGCCAGTTGCCGCGAGATGGCCAGGCCCAGGCCCGTGCCGCCGAAGCGGCGGGTGATGGTGGCGTCGGCCTGGTGGAAGGCCTGGAAGAGGTGGGATTGCTGCTCGGCGGTGAGGCCGATGCCGGTGTCGCGCACGGCGCAGTGCAGCACCAGGTCGTCTTGCGCGCCCACGCCTTCGGCATGCGGGCCGTCGTCGGCCGGCGTGGCGGCGTGCACCGACACGGTCACGGCGACTTCGCCCGCTTCGGTGAACTTGATGGCGTTGTTCACGAAGTTGACCAGCACCTGCCCGATGCGGTGCGGATCGCCCAGCAGGTAGGGTGGCACGCCCTCGGCCACTGCCACGTGAAAGCGCAGGCCCTTGGCCTTGGCCTTGTCGTCGAACAGTTCCGACAGGTCGGCCAGCAGGGTGGGCAGCTCGAACGGCACGGTTTCCAGCACGAGGTGGCCGCCGTCGATCTTGGAGAAGTCGAGCGTGTCGTTGACGATGCCCAGCAGCCGGCGGCCGGCGCGGTACATCTGGTCCATGCGCTCGCGCTGCGGCGGGGCCAGGGCCTCGTCCTTGAGCGCGAGCTGGGCCAGGCCCAGGATGGCATTCAGCGGGGTGCGGATCTCGTGGCTCATCACGGCCAGGAAGGTGGCCTTCTCTTCGGCGGCCTGGGCCAGCGCGCGGGCCTGGTTCTTCTGCTCGGTGACGTCCAGCCACACGCCGTTGAACAGCACGGCGCCATCGGGCAGGCGCCGCGCGGTGGCCAGGGTCTTGAGCCACCGCGTGCGGTCGCCGTGCGCCACCTCGACGTCGAAGTCCAGCGGCTGCAAGGTGCGCAGGCTGTGCTCGAAGCGCTCGCGCAGCGCGTCCTGCCCGGACGGCGGCAGGCCGTAGGTCTGCTCGACGGGGCCTTCCAGGCGCAGCAGTTCGTGCGCGGGGCGGCCCTGCAGTTCGGCGGCCTTGTCGCTCACGAAGAGAAAGCGCTGCCAGCCATCGGGGCGCACATGCATCTGGAACACGGCGCCCGGGATGGCGCCGGTCAGGTCCACGAGCTGCTCGGACAGGCGGCGCGCCTCGGCGCTCGCGGCCACCTCGATCGCCAGGCGGTCGGCGCGCTGCATGCTTTCCTTGAACACCTGCAGCGCCTTGGCCATGGTGCCCACTTCGTCGCGCCGCTCGGTGCCGGTGACGGTGTCGTCGTATTCGCGGTCGGTGAGCCGCTCCATGTGCCGCGTGAGCCGCAGGATGGGGCGGGAGATCTGGAAGACGGCCACCCAGGACGACAGCGCGATCACCAGGGCCAGGCCGATGCCCACGGCCAGCGCGGTGGTCAGGATGGTGTCGCGCGTGACCTGTCCGAGCCGCACGGACGATTCCTGGAACTGCGTGACGGAGTAGTTGCGCTGCTGGTTCATGTCCCGCTGCAGCGCGCGCAGGGCGGGCTCGAACTCGCCGTGGATGATCTGCAGTGCCCGGTCGCCACGCCAGCGCGATGCGGCGTCGACGATGCGCGCGGCCAGCGCGAAGGCCGCCGTAGCGCGCTGGCGGATGGACTGCAGCTGCGCGGCATTGGCGGGCACCAGGGCTTCGGTGGTGTCGATCTGCTGGTTGAACTGGGCCTGCAGCTGGGCCAGGCGGGTCAGGGCGGCGCGCATGGTGGCCTCGTCCTGCTCGGTCAGCACGGCATACACGAGGCGGCTCGATTCACTCAGCAGCAGGGCGGCATCGCCGATGTGCAGCGCGCTCTGCGCCTCGCGCTCGATCAGCGCGTTGTACTGCTGGTCGATGCCGCGCATCTTGCTGGTGGCGTAGAGCATCGATGCCGTGGAGATGACACCCATCAGGCCCACGAGAAAGACGATCTTCGCGGTGAGCGGCAGGTGGGAGAAGGACCGCAGGACATACCGGGACAAGGACATGGTCGCTCCGTGGAAGGGTGGGCGCAAAAGCGGCGTGCGGGTGGGGGTCAGGGCTTGCGGGCGATGGCCGCGCGCAGCGCGCCACGGCGCCGGGTGTGTCCAGCCGCCCCTGCAGGTGGCGGGTGACCACGTCGTAGACGGCGGCCTTTACCGCGGAGGGATGGGCATTGCCCATGGCGATGGAGCCCATGAGGGTGCGGCGCATGTTGGCGCCGCGCAGGTCGATGATGGCGCCCTGGCCGCAGCGGTTGAACGGGGCCTGCTGCACGTCCACGCGCGCGGGCGCCGCGCCGGTGCGCACGTTCACGGCCACCTGCAGGTCCGGGTCCATGAGGATGGAGGCGAAGCGCTCCTGCGCCGCGCGCTGGCGTGCGGGCTGCTTGAAAAAGACGAACTGGTCGCTGTTGAAAAGGTACATGCCCTGGGTGTCGGGAAAGCGCCAGCACTGGTAGTCGCGGTCGGGCAGCATGCCACGCACCTTGAACTCGCCGTCCACCCAGCTCCCCTGCACCTGCAGGAGGGCCTGCCCGCCGGCGACGAGGTCGGTGGCCTGGTCCCAGCGGCGGCGCATGAAGCCCGCGTCCAGGTACCGGGCCAGTTGCCGCATGCGCTCGAAGATCACGGTGGTGACCGGGGCGTCGAGCGCGGTCGGGTCCAGGTCGAGAAAGGCGCGCCGGTAGAACGCCGCGCCGCCGGTGCCGGCCGCGACCGATTCGAACAGCAGCGTGTGTTCCCACGCTTCCTTGCCGATGGCCAGCGGCTGGATGCCGGCGGCGCGGGCCCGGTCCAGCAGGGCGATCAGGTCGTCCCAGGTGTCGGGCGGCGCGGCGGCTCCCAGCCGGCGCGCCAGGGACTGGTTGACCCAGAGCCAATTGGTGGAATGCGCGTTGAACGGGGCCGCCACCCACTGGCCCTGCCATTTGGAGAGCTGCTGGATCTCGTTGGGGACGACCTCGTCCCATTCCTCGCGCGCGGCGACGTCGTTCAGGTTGTCCAGCAGCCCGCGCCGCGCCCATTCGTGGATCTCGTAGCCGATCATCTGCGCGGCGGTGGGCACCCGCCCCGCGCGCACGCGGGCCGCCAGCACGTCGGTGTAGCGCGCGGTGCCGCTGCCGGGCGAGAAGTCTTCCTTCCAGGCCAGGCCCCGCTGGCGCGTGAAGTCGCGGATCGCGTCCATGCTGGCGCGCTCGCCCCCCCCACCCACCAGTGGAACACCTCCACGCCCGCCGGCTCGCTGCGG
>NZ_BAAJYR010000396.1:0-3231 GCF_057546605.1 Acidovorax sp. KPB24-03
AAAAATTTACCATCATCTCGCCATAAGTGGATCCATCCTGCATAACCGGGAGTTGCTGGGTCGCAAGCCCATCCGTCATATGAAGTTTTGCTCGTTGCTCCAAAATAACCGGCCGCGTATGCGCTATTAGCTCCGACGAAAGCGCTCACACACACCAAACCAGACAACACCACACTTTTCAAACGCATTCTCAATCTCCTTTGCAACAAAAGCGTTTGAATGTACAGAGCAAAACTCACGTGACGGAATGTAATAAGCAATCACAATTTAAATACCGATTGGCGGTCTAAACCCGAAGTGCAACACCTGAACCTCAGGTAACTTGCACAGATGACTTCGCGATACACGCACCTGCAGCCCGAAGAACGCCTGACGCTGGCCTCGCTGGTCCAGCAAGGATGGAGCGGGCGATTCATCGCTCGCCTGCTCGGGCGCAGCCCCGGCACCGTGTACCGTGAGCTGGTACGCAACAGCACCCCTGGCGACGGCTATGCCTTGCGGTCCGCCCAGGCTGCCTGCCAAGCTCGCCGCGATGCAGCGCGTCCTGCCCCCAAGCTGCACCCGCACAGTCGCCTGCTCGCGCAGGCCACAGGCGTGCGCGTGTACTGCTGCGATCCACACAGCCCATGGCAGCGCGGCAGCTGCGAGAACACCAACGGGCTTTTGCGCCAGTTCCTGCCCAAGGGCACTGACCTGGGCATCCACGATCAGGCTGCGCTCGACTCCATTGCCGACCTCATGAACAACCGTCCTCGCCAGACCCTGGAGTGGCGCTCTCCCTATCAGGCGCTCCAGCAGTTCATGCAGGCATTGCTCAGCAGCAGGACGCTACCATTCACTGAGACGGCAAATCCATCTCAATCGAGGTGTTGCACTTCAGGTTTGAGACCGCCCCTTGAAGCTTCTACGGGTGGAGCTCCAAGCGCGAAGACACGCGCCAGTTAAGTCGTTTCCGTAGGGCGTTGTTCCGAGCGGGTCGGCGCCGATGCCGGGGCGGCGGCTGCAGTGGCAGTGGCAGTGGCGACTGCGGCTTTCCGGCTTTTCTTCAGCGCCTTCGCGTGCGCCGCGCTGGCCCCCGCCAACTCCTGCGGGCTCAGGCCGAACGCCGGGTTGTCCGCCAGCATGTCCACCGCCAGGTCGATGAAGGCGCGCACCCGCGCCGGCTGGGCCGCACGGCTGCCGTAGTAGACGTACAAGCCCAGGTGGTGCGCGACCACATCGGTCAGCACCGGCACCAGCCGGCCGCTGCGCACCAGCGGCGCGGCGGTGGTGCCCACCAGCTGTCCGATCGCGTGGCCGCCCAGCACGGCGCGCGCCTCCAGCTCGATGTCGTTGACGCAGAACGCCGGCGCGACGGCATGGGCCACGATCTCTTCGCCCACGCGGAACTCCCACGGCATGGGCTTGCCCGTGGCGGGGTGGCGAAAACCGCTGCAGCGGTGCCCGGCCAGGTCTTCGATGCGCAACGGCACGCCATGGCGCGCCAGGTACTCCGGCGTGGCGCACACCACCAGTTGCAGCGCCATCAGGCGCCGCGCGACGACTCCGCCCTCGGGCGGGTAGCCGGAGCGAAAGCCCACGTCCACCCGGTCCTCCACCCAGTTGCCGATGCGGTCGTCCAGCTGCACATCGGGCTCCACCTGCGGATAGCGGCGGCAGAACGCGTCCACCACGGGCCAGATGACCTCCAGCATCATCGACCGCGGCGCGGTAATGCGCAGCGGCCCGGCGATCTCCTCACGCCCGCGCCGCGCGCCGTGCACCGCCCGCTGCAGGGTGGCCAGCCCGGGCTGCGCGGCATCGAGAAACCGGCGGCCCTCCTCCGTCAGGCTGAGGCTGCGCGTGGTGCGGTGGAACAGCCGCACGCCCAGGTGCGCCTCCAGCTGTGCCAGCGCCAGGCTGGCCGCCTGCGGCGTGACGCCCTGTGCCGAGGCCGCCTGGCGCAGGCTGCCGAGTTCAGCGGCTTTCGCGAAGGTGGCGATGGCCCGCAGTTCGTTGATGGCCATGGCATTCCCCCTTGATTGACCGTCGATTGACAAGTATTGCTTGCGTATGAATCGAGGGATTATGGGCTAGTGCAATGGCAATGGTGTGCCTAAAGTCCCACCCACGGCAGCCGGATCGACCGGCCTGCCAGACCGAGCAGACCGCCAATAGAAACCCGAGGACCTTTCCATGACCGCCACCGCTTCCATTGCCACTTCCGCTTCCGCTTCCACCTCCGCTTCGTCGTCTTCCCATCCCCGCGTCTGGCTGATCACCGGCGCCTCGCGCGGCATCGGTGCCCGCATTGCAGAGGCCGCGCTGGCCCGGGGCGATGCCGTGGTGGCCACCTCGCGCAGCGCGCAGTCCGTCACCCAGCGGCTGGGCACCCACGACGCACTGCTGGCCGTGTCCCTGGACGTGACCGACGAGGCACAGGCCCGCCAGGCGGTGAGCGCCGCGCTGGAGCGCTTCGGCCGGATCGACGTGCTGGTCAACAACGCGGGCTACGGCCTGCTGGGCGCGGTGGAAGAGGCCACCGCCGACGAGGTGCGCAGCCTCTACGACACCAACGTGTTCGGCCTGCTGAACGTGACCCGTGCCGTGCTGCCCACCCTGCGCGCGCAACGCGCCGGCCACGTGATCAACATCTCGTCGCTGGGCGGGGTGCAATCGAGTGCGGGTTTCGGCGTGTATTGCTCGACCAAGTTCGCGGTCGAGGGCCTGACCGAAGCCCTGCACGCCGAGCTGGCACCGCTGGGCATCCACGCCACGGTGGTGGAGCCGGGCTACTTTCGCACCGAATTCCTCGACACGGCGTCGCTGGCGATCTCGCCCCGCGTCGTGGACGACTACGCCGCCAGCGCCGGCGCCGTGCGCGAGGCGGCCCGCCGCATCAATCGGAACCAGCCCGGCGACCCCGTGCGCCTGGCCCAGGCCATCCTGCAACTGGTGGACAGCCCCGCGCCGCCCCTGCGACTGCCGCTGGGCACCGACACCCTGCAGGCCATTGCCGACAAGCACGCGTTCGTGCAGGCGGAAACCGCTCAGTGGCGCGCGCTGGCCGCGTCCACGGACTTCCCGGCGAACGCGGCCGCATGACCCCGGCGGCGCGGCATCATTTGCTACAAATTGAATAGCAATATGCCCTAGAAGAATATGCCGCTGGAGCCGTTTTTGAACCTGTTGTCGGCAACCTTACCCGATCGAAAGAACCCTTCCATGCCTTTGATCGCCCCCTGCCGCAGC
>NZ_BAAJYR010000397.1:0-3206 GCF_057546605.1 Acidovorax sp. KPB24-03
GCTGGTGGTGACGGTGTTTTTTCGCGCCGGCGCGCAAGGTTCGCTAGCCGCCTGTGCCGCTGATGGTTCCGCCGCCCTGGCGGCGCAGCGTGGCGCTGGAAAGGCGGGGCCGTCTGCACCGAAGTCCGGCGGGACCGTGTGCGAGAATCAATTGCATACATCTGTTGCCCATGCCTGAACTCCAGTCCCTGCCTGAACCTGTCGCCACCACTGTGGCGCAAGACGTCCCTGCGGCCCGCAAACGTCCCAAGCCGGGGGAGCGGCGGGTGCAGATCCTGCAGGCGCTGGCCGGCATGCTGGAGCAACCCGGCTCGGAACGCATCACCACGGCCGCGCTGGCGGCGCGCCTGTCGGTCAGCGAGGCGGCTCTGTACCGGCACTTCGCGAGCAAGGCGCAGATGTTCGAGGGCCTGATCGATTTCATCGAGCAATCGGTCCTCACGCTGGTGAACCAGATCATGGAGCGCGGTGCGCAGTCCGACACCTCGGGCACGCAGCAGGCCGCGCGCATCGTCGCCATGGTGCTGCAGTTCGGCGAGCGCAACCCGGGCATGGTGCGCGTGATGGTGGGCGATGCCCTGGTGCTGGAGAACGAGCGCCTGCAACAGCGCATGAACCAGTTCTTCGACAAGATCGAATCGAGCCTGCGGCAGTGCCTGCGCCCCGCCGCGCAGGCCGCCGGGGCCGATGCCCCTACGGTGGATGCCCAGGTAAGAGCCGCAGCGCTGTGCGATCTGGTGCGGGGGCGGCTGCAGCGGCATGCGCGCTCGGGCTTTCGGCGCGCGCCCAGCGAGCACCTCGAGGCCACGCTCGCGCTTCTGCTCTGACCCGCTGTCCCTGACCGGCTGCGGGTCCTGCTGCCTGGGTGATGCCAGGCATTCCAGACGTTCTACTTCCCCGAAGCGCGCCAGACCGGCCGGGCTGGCGGTGCCGCTTGGTGCAGTCGCACTGCGTTGCTTCGTCCCACCGTTCCAGCGTTGCGCGCGCTGCTAGGGGTTTTCCCGGTGCAGAGCCCCTCATCGCCCCGCGGGATGGGCAGGCCCGGCGTTTTCATGCAAAATAGCACGATCGTTCGTTTTATTTTTTCCATGCCGGTCACCCCCCTCCCATCCCGCTCCGTTCGCTCCGCCAGCACCCGCGAAGGCCGCGCCTTGCAAAAGGGCCAGCAGACCAAGGCGGCGATCGTCGAGGCCGCGCTGGGCCTGGCCACGCACATCGGGCTGGAAGGCCTGTCGATCGGGGCGCTGGCGGACGTGACGGGCATGAGCAAGTCCGGCGTGTTCGCCCATTTTGGTTCGCGTGAGGAGCTGCAGATCTCCGTCATCCGCGAATACCACGCGCGCTTCGAGCAGGAAGTGTTCTACCCGGCCGTGTCCGCCCCACGGGGCCTGCCGCGGCTGCGGGCCCTGTTCGGCAACTGGATGAAGCGCACCTCCATCGAAATCGATTCGGGCTGCATCTACATCAGCGGTGCCGTGGAGTTCGACGACCGCACCGGCCCCGTGCGCGATGCGCTGGCCAGTTCGGTGCTGACCTGGCTGGCCGC
Source organism: Acidovorax sp. KPB24-03 (assembly GCF_057546605.1). Taxonomy (NCBI): domain Bacteria; kingdom Pseudomonadati; phylum Pseudomonadota; class Betaproteobacteria; order Burkholderiales; family Comamonadaceae; genus Acidovorax; species Acidovorax sp. KPB24-03. The sequence continues at coordinate 1,547 of NZ_BAAJYR010000397.1, forward strand.
CATGAAGCGCGCCATCGACCAGTGCAAGGAGCAGGGCGAACTGCGCGGCGACGTGAATGCCGAGCAGATGCTGTTCGAGATCCACGGCCTCATCCTGGCGCTGCACTACGAGGCGCGCTTCCTGCAGACACCGGGCTCCATCGACCGGGCCAATGCCGGCTTCGACAGCATCCTCACCCGCTATGGCGCACCGCCGCCCGCGCAGGATTGACCGACCCGTTTTGCTTTTCTCTCTCCCTCTTTCCTTTTCATTTCCCACCCTTTCCATCCAAGGAGCCCCCCATGCCGACCTACACGCCGCCCCTTCGCGACATGCAATTCGTACTGCACGAGGTGTTCAAGGCGACCGAAGAACTGAAAGCCCTGCCCAAGCATGCCGACGTGGACGTGGACACCATCAACGCCGTGCTGGAAGAGGCGGGCAAGTTCGCCACGGGCGTGGCGTTCCCGCTCAACATCAGCGGGGACGAGGAAGGCTGCACGCTCGACAAGGCGACGCACGAGGTGACCACGCCCAAGGGTTTCAAGCAGGCCTACGCGCAGTACGTGGAAGGCGGCTGGGCGGCCCTGAGCTGCGAGACCGAATACGGCGGCCAGGGCCTGCCGTTCGTGCTGAACCAGTGCCTGTATGAAATGCTCAACAGCGCCAACCAGGCCTGGACGATGTACCCCGGACTGTCGCACGGCGCCTACGAGGCGCTGCATGCGCACGGCACGCCCGAGCAAAAGAAGCTCTACCTGCCCAAGCTGACCAGCGGCGAATGGACCGGCACCATGTGCCTGACCGAACCCCATTGCGGTACGGACCTGGGGCTGCTGCGCACCAAAGCCGAGCCCGTGGCGGGCGCGCCCGAGGGCACCTACAAGATCACCGGCAACAAGATCTTCATCAGCGCGGGCGAGCACGATTTCACCGAGAACATCGTCCACCTCGTGTTGGCCCGCCTGCCCGATGCGCCCAAGGGCAGCAAGGGCATCAGCCTGTTCATCGTGCCCAAGTACCACGTGAACGCCGACGGCTCGCTGGGCGAGCGCAACCCGATCTTCTGCGCCGGGCTGGAGCACAAGATGGGCATCCACGGCAATGCCACGGCGCAGATCGCCATCGACGGCGCCATCGGCACCCTGGTGGGCCAGCCGCACAAGGGCCTGCAGGCCATGTTCGTGATGATGAATGCCGCGCGCCTGGGCGTGGGCAACCAGTCGCTGGGCCTGACCGAAGTGGCGTTCCAGAACGCGCTGGCCTACGCCAAGGACCGCACGCAGATGCGCAGCCTGTCGGGCACGAAAGCCAAGGACAAGGATGCCGATCCGATCATCGTGCACCCCGACGTGCGCAAGATGCTGCTGACCGCCAAGGCCTATGCCGAGGGCGCCCGCGCGCTGCAGATCTACTGCACGCTGCTGCTGGACAAGGTGCACAGCCACCCCGACGAGAAGGTGCGCCAGGAGGCCGACGAACTGGTGGCGCTGCTCACGCCCATCGTCAAGGCCTTCATCACCGACAACGGGCACATCGCCACCAACGCCTGCATGCAGGTCTTCGGCGGCCACGGCTTCATCAAGGAATGGGGCATGGAGCAGTTCGTGCGCGACAACCGGATCAACATGATCTATGAAGGCACCAACACCATCCAGTCGCTGGACCTGCTGGGCCGCA
>NZ_BAAJYR010000398.1:0-3200 GCF_057546605.1 Acidovorax sp. KPB24-03
CGCGCCGAGGTCGGGCGCGCCGGCGCGGCGATGCTGCTCGGGCTGATGCGCGGCGCGCCCACCGGGCCGGGATGCGTCGAGCTGGGCTACGAACTCGTCGTGCGCGGCAGCACCTGATCACCGATCCAGCGCGGGGATGGCCAGCGGTGCGCCGCGCTGGTGCGCATCCAGAACGATCTGCGTGGTGAAGCTGCGCACGTTGGGGTCGTGCAGCAGGCACGCCTCGCAGAAGGCCTCGTACGCCGCCAGATCGGGCACGATGACGATCAGCACGTAGTCGACGCTGCCGGCCACGCCGTAGCATTGCTGCACCTCGCCGCGCTGTCCCACGGTCTCGCGGAAGGCCCGCGTGGCGCGTGCCGACTCGTCGATCAGGTCGACCTGCACGATGGCCGTGATGCCCAGGCCCAGCCGGGTGCAATCGAGCTGGGCGGTCTCGGCCTGGATGACGCCCGCCTCCCGCAGGCGCTTCAACCGCCTTTGCACCGCCGCGGCGGACAGGCCGACGCGCGCGCCGATCTGCTCGCTGGGCACGCGGGTGTCCCGCTGGTAGAGGTCGAGGATCTGGCGGTCGAAGGCGTCGAGGGGCATGGCGTCGGAGGGTTGCACGAAGGCCGCGTGGAAGGCGCCCACAATGCGGCGAGGCGGCGCTGGCGGGGGCGCAATCGCGGCCTGGCCCACCGCCCCGGTTTGCATACTTTGGGCATGACCATTATCGACACCCCCCACCGCCTCTCGCTGCGCAACATCGAGCGCGCGGCCTCCCTGATCGACCCCGTGTTTCTCCACAGCCCGCAGTACGAATGCGAGCCGCTCAGCCAGGCGCTGGGCGCCGCCCTGACGCTCAAGGTCGAAACGCTGAACCCGCTGCGCTCGTTCAAGGGGCGCGGCGCCGACTTCTTTCTCAAGGACAACGCGGCGGCGCTGGCCGGCCGGCTCCTGGTCTGCGCCACGGCCGGCAATTGGGGGCAGGCCATGGCCTATGTGTGCCGCGCCCGCGGCTGGCCGCTGGTGGTCTATACCGCCACCACCGCCAATGCCTTCAAGGTCGAGCGGATGCGCGCGATGGGCGCGGAGGTGCGCCTGCACAGCGACGACTTCGACACCGCCAAGGAAGAGGCCCGGCGCTTTTGCGCGTCCTCCGGCGCGTTGCTGGTCGAGGATGGGCTGGAGACCCAAATCAGCGAAGGCGCCGGCACCATCGCCCGCGAACTGCTGGCGCGCGATGCCTTCGATGCCCTGCTGGTGCCGCTGGGCAATGGCGCCCTGCTCAATGGCATGGGCCTGTGGACGAAGGCCCGTGCGCCGGCCACGCGGGTGATCGGCGTTTGCGCGGAAGGCGCGGATGCCATGGCCGCCTCCTGGAAGGCGCGCCGGCTGATCGAGCGGCCCGCCACGCAGACCATCGCCGATGGCATCGCGGTCCGGCGGCCCGTTCCCCAGGCGCTGGACGACATGCAAGGCCTGGTGGACGACGTGCTGCTGGTGAGCGATGCGGCCATCCGGCGCGCGATGCAGCTGGTGTTCCAGACGGCCGGCTTGATGGTCGAGCCTGCCGGCATCGTCGGCGTGGCCGCGGTGATGGAACACCCCGCGCTGCGCTCGCAGAAGCTGGCGACCGTGCTGTGCGGCAGCAACCTCACCCCGCAGCAGATCGTGCAGTGGCTGCATTGAGGCCCCTTTCGGGAACGCGTCGCCCAAAGAAAAAGCCCGGCGGACCGGGCTTGCTGTCGAGGGATCGGAGGACGCGGCCGGCGGCCACTCCCTCACGCCCGGATCAAAGCGGTGCCAGCGTGACCTCGACGCGGCGGGCTTCGGCGTTGCTGCCGCCGGCCTGCGTGACGGCGGGCTTGCGCAGGTCGATCTTGTCTTCGGGCACGCCGGCCGTCTTGAGCGCGTCGCGCACGGCCAGGGCGCGGTCCTTGGCCAGCTGCGCGTTGGCGGCGGCGTCGCCCGTGGCATCGTGGTAACCGGAGACCACCACCGAGCGGCCTTCGGCCACGGCACGCGACACGTCGGCCAGGGCCGGTGCGGCACCGGGTGCCAGGTCGGCACGGCCCGTGGCGAAGTAGAAGCGGACCACGCCGCCATCCACCACCACGCGGGCCACTTCGTCCTCGGCCACCACCAGCGTGCCGGCGGGTGCGACCACCACGGCGGCGGGCTCGACCACCGGCGCGCGCGCCAGGCTGCGCTGCTTGTACACCGTCACGCCCACCACCGAGGACACCACCAGGGCAATCAACGCGAACAGGAACCCGAGGGCAAAACGTTGCTGGCTGTCGTCATCGGAACTGCTGAAGGCCATGGGAAGAACTCCGTAAAGTAAATAATGGGGGCTGAAGACAACCCGCGATTGTAGAGTCATGACGCCGCTGCCCGCCCCCTTGCGCGACCCCGCCCCCCTGCTCCAGCGCACCCTGGACGAATGGGGCGGCCTGGACGATCTGTGGATCTTCGGCTACGGCTCGCTGATCTGGCGGCCCGATTTCGACTTCGCCGAACAGCGCCCGGCCCGCGTGCACGGCTGGCACCGCGCCCTCAAGATGTGGAGCCGCATCAACCGCGGCACGCCCGAGCGGCCCGGCCTGGTGTTCGGCATGCTCTCGGGCGGCAGCTGCCGCGGCATGGTGTTCCGCGTGGACCGCGAGCACGCCCGCCAGACCATGGTCAACCTCTGGCAGCGCGAGATGGCGCTGGCGGTGTACGACCCGCGCTGGCTGCCGTGCCAGACGCCCCAGGGCACGGTGCGCGCCCTCGCCTTCACGCTGTCGCGCCGCAGCCCGAGCCACGCCGGTGTGCTGCCGGACGACGAATACCGCCGCATCTTCGAGCAGGCCACCGGCATCTACGGCACCACCCGCGACTACGCCCAGGCCACCTACGACGAACTGCGCCGCCTGGGCATCCACGACCGGGCGCTGGGCAAGCTGCTGGCGCTGGCGCCCGGCCACAAGCGCTGACCCACGGCGCGCGCCGGGGCACAATCGCCCGATGAGCAGCAGCCCCCTTTCCTCCTCCATCGCCGACCTGCGCAAGAGCTACGAGCGCGCGGAACTGAGCGAAGACGCCTCCCTGGCCGACCCGCTGGCCCAATTCGACCAGTGGCTGCAGCAGGCCCTGGCCGCCCAAGTGCCCGAGCCCAACGCCCATGACCCTAGCCACCGTGGGGCCCGATCTGCGGCCCAGCACGCGCATCG
>NZ_BAAJYR010000399.1:0-3196 GCF_057546605.1 Acidovorax sp. KPB24-03
GTACGCGGCCACCAAGGCGGCGCTGGTCGGCGCTGGCGCGCAGCTGGGGCGGCCGAGGTGGCGGGGCAGGGCGTGACGGTGAACGTCGTCTCGCCCGCCGCCACGGCCACCGGCATGCTGAACGACCCCGCCCGAGCCGGCAGCGCACCGCGCCTGCCGCCCATCGGCCGCCTCATCGAGCCCGGCGAGATCGCCGCGCTCGTGGGCTACCTGCTGTCGCCGCCGGCGGCGCCCATCACGGGGCAGGACATCGCCATCTGCGGGGGCTCCTCGCTCGCCCGCTGATCCTTCTTTTCTCAACCACCCAAGCACCATGAAAATCGTCGATATCGTCGAATCCACCCGGCCCATCCAATCCGACATCCGCAACGCCTACATCGATTTTTCGAAGATGACCCTGAGCCTGGTGGCCGTCGTGACCGACGTGGTCCGCGACGGCAAGCCGGTGATCGGCTACGGCTTCAATTCCAACGGCCGCTACGGCCAGGGCGCGCTGATGCGCGACCGCTTCATCCCCCGCGTGCTCGAAGCCGAACCCGCCACGCTGGTGGACGGCACTGGCGAGAACCTCGACCCGCACAAGGTCTGGGCCCGCATGATGATCAACGAAAAGCCCGGCGGCCACGGCGAGCGCTCGGTGGCCGTGGGCACCATCGACATGGCCGTGTGGGACGCGGTGGCCAAGATCGCCGGCCAGCCGCTCTACCAGCTGCTGGCCGAACGCTACGGCAACGGCACGCCCGACCCCCGCGTCTTCGTGTATGCCGCCGGCGGCTACTACTACCCCGGCAAGGGGCTGGACGGCCTCCGCAAGGAAATGGAGAGCTACCTGGCGCGCGGCTATTCGGTGGTCAAGATGAAGATCGGCGGGGCCTCGCTGGCCGACGACTGCGAGCGCATCGAGTCGGTGCTCAAGATCCTCGGCCCGGGCCAGCAGCTGGCGGTGGATGCCAACGGCCGGTTCGACCTGCCGACCGCCATCGACTACGGCCGCGCCCTGTCGCAGTACCCGCTGTTCTGGTACGAAGAGGCCGGCGACCCGCTCGACTACGAACTGCAGGCCAGGCTGGGCGAGGTGTACCAAGGCCCCATGGCCACGGGCGAGAACCTGTTTTCGATGCAGGACGCGCGCAACCTCATCCGCCACGGCGGCATGCACAAGGACCGCGACTGGCTGCAGTTCGACTGCGCTTTGAGCTACGGGCTGGTGGAATACCTGCGCACGCTGGACATGCTCAAGGACCATGGCTGGTCCCCCAGCCGCTGCATCCCCCACGGCGGCCACCAGATGTCGCTGGCCATCGCCGCGGGCCTGGGCCTGGGCGGCAACGAGAGCTACCCCGACCTGTTCCAGCCCTATGGCGGCTTCCCGGACGGCGTGAAGGTCGAAAACGGTTACGTCACGTTGCCACCGTTGCCGGGCATCGGGTTCGAGGGCAAGTCCGACCTGATTGCGGAGATGCGGGCCCTGGCTTCCTGAGAATATGGCGGGGTGTTTTGCTATAAAAATATGAGCAATATGCCCTAGTAGGATATGCGCTGCAAGCCTGTTTGATCACAATCGATACCCCGGTGGCATCGCCCCGCTGCCCGGCTTCGCCATGCGATGCCGGGCTTTTGCCTTTGGGGGTAGCGCGGGGCGTGCGCGTGCCTTTATGCTGGCCAAGGCGCTGTGACGGGGCGGTATTTGCTTGTATGGTCATTGTTCTCGTGTCCTCTCGCGCCCACCCACTCCCATGGACATCAAGACCCTTCGCCTTTTCGTGGAAATCGCCAAACACGGCAGCTTCGCCGAAGCGGCCAAGGTGGTGTGCGCCACGCAGTCGGCGGTCAGCAAGGCGATGAAGGGCCTCGAATCCGAAATGGGCGTGCAATTGCTCGCTCGTTCGGGCCGTGGCAAGGGCCTCACTGCCGCCGGCAACCTGCTGCTTCGCCGCGCGGTGAACATCCTGCATGAGATGCGCGGGCTGGAGGGCGAGCTGGCGGAAATGCAGCAGGTCCAGCGCGGAAGCCTGCGCATCGGCTTTCCCCGCATGGGTACCAGCGCGTACTACGCGGGGCTGTTCACCGAGTTCCGGCAGCGCTTTCCCGCCATCGACGTGGCCATCGTGGTCGAGCCGCTCGACCGGCTGGAAGCGCAGCTGCGGGCGGGCGAGGTGGATCTGGCGGCCCTGGTGGCGCCCGCCGCGCACGACTTCGACTGGCAGCATGTGCGCACCGAGCCCGTGGTGGCCCTGGTGCCGCAGGCCTTCGTGCCCGCCGGCACCACGCGCATTTCGCTCGCGGACCTGGCGCAATGGCCGCTCATCCTGTTCGAGGAGGGCACCACCGTGAACCAGGCCCTGCTGCAGGCCTGTGCGCGGCAGGGCGTGCGACCCCGCGTGTCGGTGATGGGCACGGGGCAGGTCGATTTCATCGTGCAACTGGTGGCGCAGCAACTGGGCGTGATGCTGCTGCCGCGCGCCATCACGCGCTGGAGCAAGCACCCCGGCGTGCGCTATCTCGATGTGGACGATCTGCCCTCCATCTGGCACTACACGCTGGCCTGGCGCCGCGGCGTGCCGCACACGCCCGCGGCGCGCGCCTGGCTGGACCTGGCCCGGGATTACTTCCAGGTGCGCGAGCTCGGGCTCTGATCTCCGGTTGCGGGCTGGTTCAGTAGGCGCCCGACGAGCCGACCAGCCGCTGCGCGGGCGCCGGCAGTGCGCCAGTGCGGCTGCTGCTGCGGACGGGGGTTGCCGGGGTTCCGGCCGTGCCGGCATCGGTGTCGCCCGGCAGGCGGAACTGGGCCACCATGCGCGAAAGCGATTCGGCCTGGAACTTCAGGCTGTCGGCCGCAGCGGCGCTCTCCTCCACCAGCGCGGCATTCTGCTGCGTGACCTGGTCCAGTTGCTGCACCGCATCGCCCACTTGGTTGATGCCGCTCGATTGCTCGGCGCTGGCCGCACTGATCTCCGACAGCAGCGTGGACACCTGTGTGACCTGCGCCACCACCTCGTCCATGGTGCGTCCGGCCTGGGCCACGAGATCGCTGCCGGTGCTCACGCGCGACACGCTGGCTTCGATCATCGCCTTGATCTCCTTGGCGGCCTCCGCCGAGCGCCCCGCGAGCGACCGCACCTCGCTGGCCACCACCGCGAAGCCGCGCCCTTGCTCACCCGCGCGGGCCGCTTCCACCGCGGCGTTCAGCGCCAGG
>NZ_BAAJYR010000400.1:0-3192 GCF_057546605.1 Acidovorax sp. KPB24-03
CCGCCGCCATCCTGCAATGGAATGGAGCGTGCCGGCGCGGCCGCGCTGGCGCTGGCCACCGGCCTGATCTGCGGCACGGTGACCGGTGCGGTGTCGGTGGCCGGCGTGGCCACGCACAGGCGCCGGTTGTCGGCGATGCGCACGCTCACCAGGGAAGAATCGGGCAGGTCGCCCACGCGCACCGCGCAGTCGAACCCCTCGCCCGCCAGATCGACCACGCGGTCGCTCAGGTTGAGCGAGATGGTCACCTCGGCATGCAGGTCGCGAAAGCGCGGCACCAGCGGCGCCACATGGCGCCGCCCGAAGCCCGCCGGCGCGGTGATGCGCAGGTGCCCGGTGGCCTTGACGCCGCCGGCGGACACGCTGGCCTCGGCATTCGCCACGTCGGACAGCAGGCGCTGGCAATCTTCCAGGAAGGCGCTGCCCTCGTGCGTGAGGTGGATGCGCCGCGTGGTGCGCACCATGAGCTTGACCCCCAGGTGCTCTTCCAGCGCATCGAGCCGGCGCCCCATGATGGCCGGGGCCACGCCTTCGGCCTTGGCGGCCGCGGTGAGGCTGCCGCGCGTTGCCACCGACACGAATGACTCGAAGGCCTTGAGCTTGTCCATGGGCGCCGATTATGCGGATGGATGTCACGGATGCATGCGGGTTCCACGCTGATTGCTGACGTAGGACTTCAAGCGAAATCGGGCACCAGTGCAATCAACCCTAGGGCATATAGCTATCAAAACAATAGCAAACTCTGCCCCATGAATTGCACGGGGCCGCCCCGCCCCGCGCCGATCGCTCCCGCAGCCGCGCCTAGACGGCCGCGCGGGTGAGCTGCATCGACAGCGTGTAGCGGCTGGCTGGGTGCAGCGTCACGCTCACGTCCATCAGTTCGCCTCCGGTGTCCACGTAGCGGCGAACGATCTTCAGCGCCGCGGAACCGGCGGGCGCCTGCAGCTCTTCGGCCAGCGACTCCGGCACCAGCGCCCCCACGATGTCCTGCCGCACCTTGGCGATGCGCAGGCCGTACTGCGCCTCCAGCAGGCTGCTGACCAGCACGTCGGGCGCGGCGCGCACGTGTTCGGCCAGCTCCCGCGCGTCGAAGCGGGCCGCATCCACATAGACCACCGTCCAGGCGATGGGCAGGTGCGGCGCAGCACCGTCCCGGCGCAGGCTGGCGATGGCAAGGCAGCGGCTGCCGGCGGCGCAGCCCAGCTCGGCGGCCAGTTCGCGGTCGAGCACCACCTCTTCGATGCGGCGCACCTCGCGCACGTGGGTGGCGCCGAACTGCACCAGGTCGTCCAGCGAGGCCAGCGTCTGCTGGTAATGCGCATTGGGCGTGGCCGCCTCCACGCGCGTGCCCACTTTCTTGCGGCGCGACACCAGGCCGGACTGCTGCAGCTCCGAGATGGCGGCGCGCACCGTGTGGCGGCTCACGCCGTAGCGGTCGCACAGCTCCAGCTCGGTCGGCAGCAGCGCGCCCACCACGTATTCGCCCGCGGCGATGCGTTCCGACAGATGGCGCGCCACCAGCGCATAGCGCGGCTCAGCCATGGGCGCAGCCCCTCATCCGGGGTAAACCCGGATTTTCTTTATGTACGTACATAAACAAAATAATTCATATGTCCGAACTTAATAGCCCGCGGACGCCGACGCAACCACCGACACCATGACCACCCCCGCCTTCGCCTCCAGCACCGCCATCGACTCGCTGCTCTTTCGCGACGCTTTCGGCACGCCCGCCATGCGCGCGATCTTCGCCGACCGCACGCTCGTCGCCCGCTACATCGAAGTGGAGGTGGCGCTGGCCGCCGCGCAGGGCCGCTGCGGCGTGATTCCGGCCGAAGCGGCCCGCGAGATCGCCGCGCGCTGCGACCTGAACGCGCTCGACTTCGAGCTGCTGCGCCAGGAGACCGACATTGTCGGCTACCCCATCCTGCCGCTGGTGCACCAGCTGGTGAAGCAGTGCGGCGACGCCGGCCGCTATGTGCACTGGGGCGCCACCACCCAGGACATCATGGACACGGCCACGGTGCTGCAGGTGCGCGACGCGCTGGCGCTGGTGGAAGCCGACATCGTGGCCCTGCGCGGCATCCTGGCCGGCCTGGCCGAGCGCTACCGCGACACGCCCATGGCCGGGCGCACCCATCTGCAGCACGCGCTGCCCATCACCTTCGGCTACAAGGCCGCCATCTGGCTGGCGATGTTCGACCGCCATGCCGAGCGGCTGCAGGAATTGAAAAAGCGCGTGCTCGTCGGCCAGTTCGCCGGCGCAGCAGGCACGCTGGCCTCGCTGGGCGATCGCGGGCTGGAGGTGCAGGGCCTGCTGATGGAGGAGCTGCAGCTGGGCGTGCCCGCCACCACCTGGCACGTGGCGCGCGACGGCCTGGCCGAGGCGGTGAACTTCCTGGCCCTGGTGACCGGCTCGCTGGGCAAGATCGCCTACGACGTGATGCTGCTGTCGGCCACCGAGTTCGGCGAGGTGTTCGAGCCCTTCGTGCCCGGCCGTGGCGCCAGCAGCACCATGCCGCAAAAGCGCAATGCGATCTCCAGCGAGCTGATGCTGGCGGCCTCCAAGTCCGTGCGCCAGCATGCTGGCCTGATGCTGGACGCCATGGTGCAGGACCTGGAGCGCGCCACCGGCCCGTGGCACGCCGAATGGATCGCCATTCCCGAGAGCTTCGTGCTCACCGCCGGGGCCCTGAACCAGGCGCGCTTCATGCTCGGCGGCCTGATCGTCAACGAAGACCGCATGGCGAAGAACCTGGACATGACGGACGGCCTGATCGTGGCCGAGGCCGTGATGATGGGCCTGGCCCCGTTCACCGGCCGCCAGCAGGCGCACGACATCGTCTACGGCGCCTGCCGCACCGTGAACACGCAGGGCGGCACGCTGGCCGATGCGCTGGCGCGGCTGCCCGAGGTGTCGGCGCACTTCGACCGCGCGGCGATCGACCGCCTCACCGATCCCCGCAACTACCTGGGCGCCGCGCCCGGGATGGTGGACCGCGCCCTGGCCCTGTCGCGCGCGCAGAAAAAAAGCTGATTCCCAAGAGCGTCAACCGGAGACACGCATGCAACCTTCGACCTTCCGCCGCACCGCCGTGGCGCTGGCCGCCGCCGCCCTGGCCTTCGCCGCCCAGGCGCAGGGCTACCCCGCCAAGCCGCTCACCTGGATCGTGCCCTTCGCCGCCGGCGGCCCCA
>NZ_BAAJYR010000401.1:0-3164 GCF_057546605.1 Acidovorax sp. KPB24-03
GCACCGGCCGCATCCGCTGCGGCACCCGCGGCGTCCGGCGCTGCGGCCCCGGCCGCCCGCTGAAGGACCGCCCGCCATGGCACAGTTCTTCATCAACCGGCCCATCTTCGCGTGGGTCATCGCCATCGTCATCATGCTGGCGGGGGCCATGTCCATCAAGACATTGCCGCTGGAGCAGTACCCCAACATCGCGCCGCCGCGCGTGTCCATCAGCGCCACCTACACCGGCGCCTCGGCCAAGACGGTGGAGGAATCGGTCACGCAGGTGATCGAGCAGCAGTTGAAGGGCCTCGACAACCTGATCTACATGGGCTCGACCAGCGATGCCTCGGGCGGCTCGCGCACCACGCTCACCTTCAATGCCGGCACCAACATCGACGTGGCGCAGGTGCAGGTGCAAAACAAGCTGCAGCAGGCCATGTCGCGCCTGCCGCCCGCGGTGCAGAGCCGGGGCGTCACCGTCACCAAGGGCGGCAACGACTACCTGATGATCGTCACCTTCACCTCGCCCGACCCGAGCGTGACGCAGGTGGACATCGGCGACTACATCTCCAGCAACCTGGTGGACGTCATCAGCCGCATCGACGGCGTGGGCGACGTGGCCACGCTGGGCACGCCCTACGCCATGCGCGTGTGGATGGACCCGGCCAAGCTCGAGAAATACGCGCTCATGCCGTCCGACATCGGCAACGCCATCAACGCGCAGAACGCCCAGGTCTCCGCCGGCCAGCTGGGCGCCCTGCCCGCCGTGGGCGAGCAGCAGCTCAACGCCACCATCACCGCGCGCAGCAAGCTGCAGTCGCGCGAGGAGTTCGAGAACATCGTTCTCAAGTCCACCGTGGACGGCGCCATCGTGCGCCTGAAAGACGTGGCCCGCATCGAACTGGGCGCCGAGAACCTCACCATCACCTCGCGCCTGAACGGCCAGCCCGGCGCCGGCATGGGCGTGGTGCTGGCCGACAGCGCCAACGCCATGGCGGTGGCCAACGCGGTGAACGCCAAGATCGCCGAGCTGCAGCCGTTCTTTCCGTACCAGCTCAAGCCCTTCACCAGCTACGACACCACGCCCTTCGTGAGCGCCTCCATCGAAGAGGTGGTCAAGGCGCTGGTCGAGGCCATGCTGCTCGTGGTGCTGGTGATGTACATCTTCCTGCAGAACTTCCGCGCCACGCTGATCCCGGCGATCGCGGTGCCCGTGGTGCTGCTGGGCACCTTCGGCGTGCTGTCGGTGGCGGGCTACTCGATCAACACGCTGACCATGTTCGGCATGGTGCTGGCCATCGGCCTGCTGGTGGACGACGCCATCGTGGTGGTGGAGAACGTCGAGCGCGTGATGAGCGAGGAGGGCCTGCCCCCGAAGGAGGCCACGCGCAAGTCCATGGCCGAGATCACGCCCGCGCTGGTGGGCATCGCGCTCACGCTGTCGGCGGTGTTCATCCCCATGGCGTTCTTCGGCGGCTCCACGGGGGTGATCTACCGGCAGTTCTCCATCACCATCGTCTCGGCCATGGTGCTGTCGGTGCTGGTGGCGCTCACGCTCACGCCGGCGCTGTGCGCCACGCTGCTCAAGCCCATCCCCCAGGGCCAGCACAGCCCGCACGGCGCGCCGCGCCGGGGCGTGCTGGGCTGGGTGGACCGCTTCTTCACCGGCTTCAACCGCCGCTTCGACCGCACCGCCGACGGCTACCAGCGCGGCGTGGGCCGCATCGTGCGCCGCGGCGGGCGGATGATGCTGGTCTATGCGCTCATCGTGGGCGGCATGGCCGTGCTGTTCATGCGCCTGCCCACTTCGTTCCTGCCCAATGAGGACCAGGGTGCCGTGCAGGTGCAGATCACCCTGCCCCCGGGCGCCTCCAACACCCGCCTGCAGGTGGTGATGGCCGAGGTGCAGAAGTATTTCGCCGCGCAGCCCGACGTGGTGAGCTTCAACTCCATCACCGGCTCCAACGGCGACCAGAGTTCGGCGCGCGGCTTCGTGCGCCTCAAAGACTGGAGCGAGCGCCCCCTGGCCTCGCAAAGCGCCGACGCCATCGCCCGCAAGGCCACGCGCGATCTGTCCAGGATCCGCGACGCGCGCATCTTCGTCGTGCTGCCGCCGGCCGTGCGCGGCCTGGGCGCCAATGCGGGCTTCAACTTCCAGCTCAAGGACCTGAACGGCCTGGGCCACGACGCGCTCGTGGCCGCGCGCGACAAGGTGCTGCAGCTGGCCGGCCAGCGGCCCGAGCTGTCCAACACCCGCAGCAACAACCTGGACGACACGCCGCAGCTGGGCGTGGCCATCGACGACGCCAAGGCCGGCGCCCTGGGCCTGGCCACCACCGACGTCAACAACACGCTGGGCAGCGCCATCGGCGGCACCTACGTGAACGACTTCCTGAACAAGGGCCGGGTCAAGCGCGTGTACATGCAGGGCGATGCGCCCTACCGCATGCTGCCGCAGGACATCGCGCCCTGGACGGTGCGCAACAGCCAGGGCCTCATGGTGCCGTTCTCGGCGTTCTCCAGCACCAGCTGGACCTACGGCTCGCCCCAGCTGCAGCGCTACAACGGCAGCCCCAGCTACGAATTCGTGGGCGACGCGGCCACGGGGGTCAGCTCCGGCGCGGCCATGGACGCGGTGGAAACCATCATGAAGGAGATGCCGCCCGGCATCGGCTACGAATGGACGGGCGCCTCCTACCAGGAGCGGCTGTCGGGCTCGCAGGCGCCGCTGCTGTATGCCGTGTCCATCCTGTTCGTGTTCCTGTGCCTGGCGGCGCTGTACGAAAGCTGGTCGGTGCCGTTCTCGGTGATCCTGGTGGTGCCGCTCGGCATCGTGGGCGCGCTGCTGGGCATCGGCATCCGCGGGCTGTCCAACGACGTGTACTTCCAGGTCGGGCTGCTCACCACCGTGGGGCTGTCGTCCAAGAACGCCATCCTGATCGTGGAGTTCGCCACCCAGCTGCAGGCCCAGGGCAAGAGCGTGATCGACGCCACGCTGGAGGCCGTGCGCCTGCGGCTGCGCCCGATCCTCATGACCTCGCTGGCCTTCGGCTTTGGCGTGCTGCCGCTGGCCATCGGCACGGGCGCCGGCGCGGGCGGGCGGCAGGCCATCGGCACCGCGGTGCTGGGCGGCATGATCTCCGCCACCGTGCTGGGCATCTTCTTCGTGCCCGTGTTCTTCG
>NZ_BAAJYR010000402.1:0-3164 GCF_057546605.1 Acidovorax sp. KPB24-03
GTGACCAGCAGGTCGCCCTGCTTGACCAGCGAGCCTTCGCGGAAATGCACGGCCTGCACGGCGCCGCCCACGCGCGGGCGGATGTCCACGCGCTGCACGGCTTCGAGCCGGCCCGAGAACTCGTCCCACAGCGCGATCTCCTGCTGCAGCACGGCGGCCACCGAGACGGGCACCGCGGGCGGCGCGGCTTCCGGGGCCGGGGATTCGGCATGCGAGCTGGGCAGCCCGAAGAGCGTGCCGCCCGCGGCGGCGATGGCGGCCGCGGCGCCGGCGGCAGCCCACCAGCGGCGACGGGAAGGGGAAGTGTGTTGCGGGTTCATGGTGGAAGTCCTCCGGGTTTTTTCAAAGCAAAAGTCGAAATCGATAGGGCAAGGGTTGCCCCTTCCGGCCCACGGGGGCCAGAAAACAAAAGGGACGCAGCAAGCAGCGGAAAGGCGGCGAAAGGCGGGTATTGCGGCTCGCCGAAGCGGATCGCAGTATCAAACCTCAACCGGGGTTGAGGTCAATGCACCCCGCGGGTCAGCGCGCGGGCAGGTCGGTGGTGGTGAGGGTCAGGGCGCAGGACATCGGGTGGCCTCGAAGAAACGGCTGAACTGCGCCTGAACCTCGGGCGCACAGGGGCATTCGCCCGAACCGGGCTGCAGCAGGGCATCGGGCCACTGGTTCGCCTTGGCGAACACGTGCTGCGTGACTTCCAGCCCCGCCGCCTGCAGCCGGTTGGCGTAGGCGAGGGCTTCGTCGCGCATGGGATCGTCGTCGCCCACCAGCACCAGCGTGTGCGGCAGGCCGGCCAGCCGCTGCGCCATCGCGGGCACGGCATAGGGATGTTCGGCATCGCGGGTGCATCGCAGGAACTGCAGCCAGCCATCGGCCCACTTGCAGGCGGTCGATTCGCCCATGGCGGCACGCACCGAGGGCGTGGCGCCGCAGGGGTCGAGCATGGGCGACAGCAGGATCTGCCCGGCCAGCGGCGGATGGGACTGGTCGCGCGCCATCAGCGCCACGCCCGCGGCCAGGTTGCCGCCGGCCTCCTCCCCCGCCACGTACACCCCGGCGCCGGGACCGGCCAGGCGGGTGCGGTGCTTGTGCGCCCACTTGAGCACCAGGTAGCCGGCGTCCACCGGCTGCGGGAAGGGATGGTCGGGCGAGAGCGGGTACGCCACCGACACCACCAGCGCGCCGGCGCGCTCCAGCAGCCGGGCCACCGTGCAGCCGTTGTCCAGATCGCCCGCCACGAACGCGCCGCCATGGAAGTGCACCACCAGCGGCAGCGTTTCCTTGGGCTTCTTGCGGCCGTACATGCGCACGGACACTTCCTGCCCCTTGGCCACCTCAATGGTGGTGTCGGTGCAGGTGGAGGACGATGGCGATGGGGTGAAGGTGCTGGACATGGCGGTGACCGGACAAGACCGGGTGATGTGAAATGTAGCGACGCAGCCGCCGACGATAAACCAGCCAAATGCCACAGCTCTGTTTCCGATTGCCGAACAATCGGCGGCACGGGCCCGTGTGAGAATTCCTTGGCCCCATTCGGGGCCAGAGAGAACAAGGAGGGCCCATGGACCAGATCCAGGCCATGCGGGTTTTTGCAAGGGTGGTGGAGGCAGGCACGTTCACGCGGGCGGCCGATTCGCTGCAATTGCCCAAGGCAACCATCACCAAGTACGTGCAGGCGCTCGAGGCGCGGCTGCGCGTGAAGCTGCTCAACCGCACCACGCGGCGCGTGACCGTCACGGCCGATGGCGCGGCCTACTACGACCGCACGGTGCGCCTGCTCGCCGATTTCGACGACATCGAGGCGAGCATGACGCACGCGCGCGCCACGCCCAGCGGCCGGCTGCGCGTGGACGTGGGCACCTCCGTGGCGCGGCTGCTCATCATTCCGCGGCTGGAGGAGTTCCATGCGCGGTTTCCCGACATCCAGATCGACCTGGGCGTGAGCGACCGGCCGGTGGATTTGATCGGCGACAACGTCGATTGCGTGATCCGCGGCGGCGAGCTGACCGACCAGTCGCTGGTGGCACGGCGCATCGGCAACCTGGCCTTCGTCACCGTGGCCGCGCCCTCCTACCTGGAGCGCTACGGCACGCCCACCCACCCCCTCGATCTGGAGGGCGACCACAAGAGCGTGATCTATTTCTCGCCGCTGTCCACCCGCCGCTACCCGCTGGAGTTCGTGCGCGACGGCGAGATGATCGAGGTCACCGGGCCCTCGCAACTGGCGGTGAACGAGTCCAACGCGTACTCGGCGGCGCTGGTCGCGGGGCGCGGCGTGGGGCAGATCACGCTGTTCCAGGCGGCCCGGCAACTGGAGCGCGGCGACCTCGTGCGGCTGCTGCCCGAGTGGTCCATTCCGCCCATCCCGATCTACGTGGTGTACCCGCCCAACCGGCACCTGAGCGCCAAGGTGCGGGCCTTCGTGGACTGGGCGGCCGAGCTGTTCGCCAGCGAGCGGTATCTGCAGACCTGAACGTTTGCTATATTTTTCATAGCTAAACGCCCTAGTATAGATTGCACTGGGGCCCTTTTTGATGCATGCCCGCGCGAGGCCGCCCTCCACCGGCCGCGCGGGGCCGTATGCTCCCGGCATGACCGAACCCGAAGTCCCCGAGCCCGGCGAAACCCCCGCCCCCAGCGCCACCAACGCGCCTTCCACCCCGAACGCCACGCCACCCACGCCACCGGCCAGGCAGCCGCGCAACCCCCTGCACGGCATCACGCTCGAAGCCATCGTGGTCGCGCTGCACGACTACTACGGCTGGGAAGGCCTGGCGCAGCGCGTGGCCCTGCGCTGCTTCGAAAGCGATCCCAGCGTGGCGTCCAGCCTGAAGTTCCTGCGCAAGACACCCTGGGCGCGCGAGAAGGTCGAGAGCCTGTACCTGTTCATGCTGCGCGAGCACAAGCGCCAGGGCGGCGGGCCGGGCTGAACGCGGCCGGCCCTGACAACCCATCCCCGACGGCCCATTCGCGCTGCGCCAGCGCAGCTCAGGCGCCCGGGCCGTGCGTTCGTCGCAATCGGCTCGCGGCGGCAGGCCCCGGTGGGCACATTGGAGGCACGGAGAGGCACACGCCTGTCCTGATCCCCCAACCCGCCCCAGGAGCCTTCCATGCCCACCGTTTTCGACCGCCGCAACACCATCCCCTCGCCCCACGCCCCTGGCGCG
>NZ_BAAJYR010000403.1:0-3163 GCF_057546605.1 Acidovorax sp. KPB24-03
ATGGGCGCGGGCGCCGCGACCGGGGCTGGCGGCTGCACCGGGGCATGGACAACGGGCGGCGGCGCCACCGGCACCTCCACCGGCGCCTTGGCGAACGGGTTCTTCAGCCACCCGAAACCCCCGGAGGCCGCAGGGGCACTCGAAGGGGCTGCGGAGGGCGGCGAGAGCGCGTCGGCGGCGGGCGTTGCAGGCACGGAAACCGCTGGCGCAGCCTCCGCGGGATGGGGGGCTTGCGGCTCGGTGGGGGCGGCGGGCTTTTTCTTGAAAAAACTGAACATTGGAGGGTTCTTAGAATCGCATCCATTCTATGAAACGCGCTATCACCCTTCTGGGCCTGCTGGCCTGCGTGCATGCCGGGGCCCAAACCCCGCCATCCGCTCCCACCCCCCTTCCTCCCTCGGCCCAGGACACGCAGGCGCAGCGCCCGCCGTCCACGGGGGTTCGGCAATTCACCTTGAAGAACGGCATGCAGTTGCTCGTGCAGCCCGATCGCCGGGCGCCCACGGCGGTGCACATGGTCTGGTTGCGGGTCGGCGCGATGGACGAGGTGGACGGCACCTCCGGCGTGGCCCACGCGCTCGAGCACATGATGTTCAAGGGCTCCAAAACCGTGCCGCCGGGCGAGTTCTCGCGGCGCGTGGCTGCGCTGGGCGGGCAGGAAAACGCCTTCACCAGCCGCGACTACACCGGCTACTACCAGCAGATCCCCGCGAACCGGCTGGAAGACGTGATGAAGCTCGAAGCCGACCGCTTCGCCAACAACCAGTGGCCCGACGCCGAGTTCAAGCGCGAGATCGAGGTGGTCAAGGAAGAGCGCCGCATGCGCACCGAAGACCAGCCCCGGGCCGCGCTCATCGAGCAGCTCTACGCCGCCACGTTCATCGCCTCGCCCTACCGCCGGCCCGTCGTCGGCTGGATGAGCGATCTCGATGCCATGACCGCCGACGACGTGCGTGCCTTCCACCGCCAGTGGTACGTGCCGGCCAACGCGGTCGTCGTGGTGGCCGGCGACGTGGACCCCGACAAGGTCCGCGTGCTGGCGGAAAAGTACTACGGCCGCATTCCCGTGCGCGCCGTGCCGGCCCGCAAGCCGCGCGTGGAGCCCGTGCAGCAGGGCATCCGCCGCATCGCCTACAAGGCGCCGGCCGAGCAGGCCTATGTGGCCCTGGCGTTCCGCGCGCCGAGCATCACGCGCCTGGAGAACATGGCCGACAGCGACCGCGATGCGCTGTCGCTGCTGGTGCTGTCGGCCGTGCTCAGCGGCTACGACGGTGCGCGCCTGGAGCGCGCCTTGAGCCAGGGCCCCGACCGTGTGGCCGACAGCTCGGACAGCTCGGCTTCCGTCGTGGGCCGCGGCCCCAGCGTGTTCCTGTTGACCGGCGTGCCGGCCCCCGGCAAGACCCCGCAGCAGGTCGAGGACGCCCTGCGCGCCGAGGTCGCCCGCATCGCCCGCGAAGGCGTGAGCGAGGCCGAACTGGCCCGCGTAAAGACGCAGTGGGCGGCCTCCACCATCTACCAGCGCGATTCGCTGCAAAGCCAGGCCAGCGACCTGGGCAGCAACTGGGTGCAGGGCCTGCCCCCCGACGCCGACGCGCGCCTGATCGCCCTGCTGCGCGCGGTGACGCCCGCCCAGGTGCAATCGGTGGCGGCCCGCTACTTCGGCGACGACCAGCTCACGGTGGGCACGCTGCTGCCGCAACCCATGGCCCCTGGCGCCAAGCGCGCCGCCCCCGCAGCCGGCGCCGACGGGCGGATGCATTGATGAGAACGCGCAGGACACCCCCCATGAAAACCTTCCAACGCATGGCCGCACGCGCGTGCCTCGCCTTTGCCGGGGCCTTGTGCCTGGCCCACCCTGCCTGGGCGCTGCTGCCCATCCAGCACTGGACGGAGCCGAGCGGCGCCCGCGTCTGGCTGGTGGAGAGCCCGGCCATTCCGATGGTCGACGTGCAGGTGGACTTCGATGCCGGCGCGCGCCGTGACCCGGCCGCGCAGGCCGGTCTGGCGAGTGCCGTGGCGGCCATGTCGTCCAAGGGCGTGCGCGCCCAGGGCGATGAGCCCGCCATGGACGAAAACGCGCTCGGCGAAGCCTGGGCCGATCTGGGCGCGAGCTTCGAGGCTGCGGCCGACCGCGACGGCCTGAGCTTTTCGCTGCGCTCGCTCACCGAGCCCGACCTGCTGGACCGCGCGGCGCGGCTCGCAGCCCGGCAACTGGCCCAGCCGAGCTTTCCGCAGGACATCTGGCAGCGCGAGCGTTCACGTTGGGCCGCCGCTTTGAAAGAGGCGGAAACCCGCCCCGGCACGGCCGCGGCCAAGGCCTTCGGCAGCGCGGTGTACGGCAGCCACCCCTACGGCCAGCGCACGACGCCCGACACCCTGGGCCGCATCGAGATCGCGGACATGCAGGCCTACCATGGGCGCTACGTCGAGACCTGCCGGGCCCGCGTGAGCATCGTCGGGGCCGTCACGCGCCCACAGGCGCAGGCGCTGGTGGCCACGCTGCTGTCGCAGATGCCCGCGCGCGATCCCGCCACCTGCCAGCCGCTGCCGCCCGTGCCCGAGGTGCAGGCGCTGGCCGCGCCGGTGCAGCAGGACATTCCCTTCGCCTCGGCGCAGGCCCATGTGCTGATCGGCCAGCCGGGCTTCGCGCGGCGCGACCCGGACTTTTTGGCCCTGCTCGTGGGCAACCACATCCTGGGCGGCGGCGGCTTCACCTCGCTGCTCACCAGCGAGGTGCGCGAAAAGCGCGGCCTGAGCTACAGCGTGTACAGCCAGTTCTCGCCGGGCCTGAACACCGGCGTCTTCCTGGTCGGGCTGCAGACCCGTCCCGACCAGGCCGCCGAGGCCGTGAAGGTGTCGCGCGACGTGCTCGCTCGCTTCGTGGCGCAGGGCCCGACCGAGGCCCAGCTCAAGGCCGCGAAGGACAACCTGATCGGCGGCTTCGCGCTGCGCATCGACAGCAACCGCAAGCTGCTGGCCAACGTCGTCAACATCGCGTGGAACGACCTGCCGCTGGATTACCTGGAGCACTGGACCGACCGCGTGCAGGCCCTGACGGCCGCCGATGTGCGCGCCGCCATGGCGCGCAAGCTGCAGCCCGACCGCATGGTCACCGTGGTGGTCGGGGGCCAGCCTTGAACCGGCCCGCACGCCGCGCCGCGCC
>NZ_BAAJYR010000404.1:0-3141 GCF_057546605.1 Acidovorax sp. KPB24-03
CGGGCCCCGCTGGCGGTGGCCATGGCGGCCTGCTCCAGCAACTGGTGCATGGCCTCGCCCTGGCGCGATGCCGGGGTGGACACGGCCACCGCCGGCACGGCCGGGCCATCGGGCTCCGGCTTCGGCGGCGGCGACCAGGCCGGCAGTTCGGCCAGCAAGGCATGGTCCTGCGCCCGCCCATCGTTTTGCGACGAGGCTTCGCCGGCAGGTTCGGCCAAAACGTTCTCGTCCTCATCCTGCAACAGGGGCGCCAGCCGGTTCCACCAGCTGCCGGGCGCCGAGGACGAGGGCTGTACCGACGAGACCGCCAGGCAGTGCTTGGCCCGCGTCATGGCCACGTACAGGGTGTTGAGTTCTTCGCGCTGCCGCTCGGCCTGTTCGGCGGCGAGCATGTCCACCGCGCTGGGCGGCGGGTTGCTTTCGCTGGCGAGGAAGACGAAGCGGCGCGGCAGCGGCTCTTCACCCGGCCAGTCCACCAGCACGCCCATGGTCTCGGCCTTTTGCAGGCGGGTGTCGGTGTCCAGCAGCAGCACGCTGTGCGCTTCCAGGCCCTTGGCGCCGTGCACGGTGAGCAGGCGCACCGCCTGCGCGTCCACCCGGCCCGGCGCGCGCTGGCCGGCGCGCTTCATCGCCCGGACGAAGGCGTAGGGCGTGAGGTAGCGCCCGCCGTCGATCTGCAGCGCGGCCGACAGCAGTGCGCGCAGGTTGGCGAGCACGCTGGCGCGCTGGGTGGCGGGCGCGGCAGCGGCATAGCGGGCCAGCACGTCGCGGTGGGTGTAGAAGGCCTGCAGCGCGTCGTGGGGCGGCAATGCGTCGAACCAACCCTTGTACAGAGCCAAATCGACCCCCAGGGCAATAAAGTCTAGGGCATCATGCTCACTTTTTAATAGCAAATCGAGCCAGCTGCATTCGAGGTTCTCCGGCTGGCGCCGCCACAGCGCCAGCCGCACGAGCGTGTCGTCGCCCACCCCGAACAGCGGCGAGCGCAGCGCGCGGGCCAGCGACAGGTCGTGGCCCGGCGAGACCAGCGCATCCAGCAACGCCACCACGTCCTGCACCTCGGGCGCCTCGGCCAATTCAGCTTTTTCGGGCTGCACGCAGGGCAGGTGCAGGTCGCGCAGCGCGTCCTGCATGGCGGCCAGCCGGTCGCGCTTGCGGGCGAGCACCATCACCTCGCGCGGCGGCACGCCGTCGGCGATGCGCCCGGCCACCCAGCGGGCGGCCTGCGTGCATTCGCGCATGCGCAGGGTTTCCTCGGCCTCGTGCCGCGGCTGCGTGAGGCTGTCGCGCCACGCCATGGGGTCGAAGGCAGGGCCCGCGCCATCATCGGGCGCAGTGATCGCGGGCAGGCGCAGCCGCATTCCCGGGTCGGTGGACTCGGTGGTGTGGTCGCGAAAGCCGGCGTATTCCCCCTGGCCCTGCGCGGCCTGCATGACGTGGTTGACCGCCTCGATCACGCCCGTCGCATTGCGGCGCGTGTGGTCGCAGCTCAGCAGGTCGCGCCCAGGCCTTGGCGCACGAAGGCCTGCGCGGCGAGGAACACCTGCGGCTCGGCACGCCGAAAGCGGTAGATGCTCTGCTTGGGATCGCCCACGATGAACACGCTGGGCGCACGCCCTCCGCCCGCGCCCACATAGCCCGACAGCCAGGCGTGCAGCGCCTGCCACTGCAGCGGGTTGGTGTCCTGGAACTCGTCCACGAGCAGATGCCGCACCCGCGCATCCAGCCGCTCCTGCACCCATCCGCTCAGCACCGGGTCGGACAGCATGACGAGCGCCGTGCGTTCGACATCGTTCATGTCCACCCAGCCGCGATCGCGCTTGAGGGCAGCGAATGCAGCCACCAGGGCGCGCGTGAGCCGGGCCATGCGGTGGTGGTGGCCCCAAGCCTCGTGCTGGCGGCGTGCCAGGCACAGGCGCTGCAGCTCGGCCTCGGCTTCCTGCGCCACGGCGAACTTCTCCAGGTTTTTGCTGAGCCGGTCTTCCTTGGCCACGAAGAAGGCGCGGCGCAAGCGCTCCAGGCGCTCGTGCAGGTCCTCGCACGCGAAGGCATCGACCACTGCGTCGGCCGCCTTTTGCGGCGTCTTGTTGGATTCGGTGCCCAGGGCACTGGCGCGGGCCAGCCAGCGGGCGCGCGCCGCATCGCCCTCCAGCGCATGGGCCGGGCTGTCCAGCCCCTGCAGGTCGGGGAAGTGCGCATGGAACGGCGGGACCGAGGCGTCGATCACGCCGGCCGCGTCCGCCAGTTCGAACTCGATGCGCTTGGACAGCGCCGCGCCCAGGGCCTTGTGCGTCTGCGACCGCCCGTGCAAGGCCACCGCCGCTAGGTAGTCGGCATGCAGCGCGGCATCGTCGGCCACCTGCTGCAGGAACGGCGGCCAGACCTGGCGCACGGCCTCGGCGTCGTCCTCCAGCAACTCGTAGTTGCCGGGCAGCCCGCGTGCGTGCAGCACCGCCAGCGGCGCCGTGCCCAGCAGCGCGGCGAACCAGCTGTGGAAGGTGCGGATCTGCACCGGCCGCCCGGATTCGAGCATCGAGCGGTACAGCGTCTGCAGCAGCACGCGCTTTTCCAGCGCGCGATCGGGCGGGATGCCGCGGGCGACCAGTTCCAGGGCCAGGCGCTCAGGCTCGGCCTGGGCAAACTCTTCCAGCCATTCCTGCAGGCGCTGGCGCATCTCGCCCGCGGCCTTGCGCGTGAACGTGATGGCCAGGATTTCGTGCGGCGCGCACCCGTCCAGCAAGGCGCGCAGCATGCGGGAGACGAGCATCCAGGTCTTGCCCGCGCCCGCGCAGGCTTCCACCGCCACGCTGCGGTCCGGATCGCAGGCAATCGCATAGAACGCCTCGCGCGTGGCCGGACGGCCGTTGTGTTCGTAGGCGGCCAGCGTCATGGTGCGTTCTTCATGCCCAGAAATCCTTGCGGCACAGGCCGCGCGCAGCGCAGTAGTCGCACACGGCGCCCTCGCCCAGCGCCGGCATGGCGGCACCGGCAGCGATGCGTTCGAAGTCGTGCAGGATGCCGTCCACCAGCTGGTCGCGCAGGGCCACGATGTCGGGCTGCTCGAAGGTCCGCGTGTCGCCGCGCTCGCCCACGTTCACGTAGGCCGCGCGCAGGTGGTCGTCGTGCAGCAGCGCGGCATAG
>NZ_BAAJYR010000405.1:0-3133 GCF_057546605.1 Acidovorax sp. KPB24-03
GGTGGTGGACGTGTGGCTGGACGATGCGCGCGTGTGCAAGATCACCTTCACCCGGCTCCACGCCCGTGGGCAAGCAGCTGGCCGCCCTGGCTGGCAAGCACATGAAGCGCGTGACCATGGAGCTGGGCGGCCACGCCCCGGTGATCGTGGCGGAAGACGCCGATGTCGAGCTGGCCATCAAGGCCGCCGGCGGCGCCAAGTTCCGCAACGCGGGCCAGGTGTGCATCTCGCCCACGCGGTTCCTGGTGCATGAAAGCATCCGCGCCGAGTTCGTGGCCGCGCTGTCGCGCCACGCCCAGGGCCTCAAGGTGGGCAACGGCCTGGCCGACGGCACGCAGATGGGCCCGCTGGCCAACCCGCGCCGCATCACCGCCATGGCCGACCTGATGGCCGACGCGGTGCAGCAGGGCGCGCAACTGGCCACCGGCGGCGAACGCATCGGCAGCGAAGGCAACTTCTTCCAGCCCACGGTGCTCAACGACGTGCCCCTGTCGGCCCGCATCTTCAACGAAGAGCCCTTCGGCCCCGTGGCCGCCGTGCGCGGTTTCGAGAAGATCGAGGACGCCATCGCCGAGGCCAACCGCCTGCCGTTCGGCCTGGCGGGCTATGCCTTCACGCGCTCGCTCAAGAACGCGCACCTGCTGGCCCAGCGCCTGGAAGTGGGCATGCTCTGGATCAACCAGGCCGCCGCTCCCGCAGCCGAGCTGCCCTTCGGCGGCCTGAAGGATTCGGGCTACGGCTCCGAAGGCGGCTCCGAGGCCGTGGAAGCCCATCTGAACACGCGCCTCGTGTCGATCATGAACGTGTGATCCCCACCGTGTCGTCGAAAGGCCGCGCTGCACAGCGCGGCCTTTTTTTTTGGGTCGAGGCATGCTGCGCTCCAGGCTGGTGGAGAGGGAGCCGCACGCGAATATCATCGTCCGATGCTCACCTTCGCCCAACTGCTCGCGTTCTTGCTCACCGCCGTGCTCATCACGGCCACGCCCGGTCCCGACAACCTGCTGGTGCTGGGCATGGGGATGTCCAGGGGGCGCTGGCAGGGCATTGTGTTCGGGCTGGGCTGCGCGCTGGGGTGCCTGAGCCACACGCTGCTGGCCGTGGTGGGCGTGAGTGCGCTGATCGCCGCGTCGCCCGTCGCCTTCACGGCGTTGCGGTGGCTGGGCGGGGCCTACCTGATCTGGCTGGGCATTCAGGCGCTGCGCAGCCCGGGCGCCGGCCGCGTCGATGCCGCGGGCGCACCGGCGCAGTCGCTGCGGAGCCTGTTCTTCAAGGGCATGCTGGCCAATGCGATCAACCCGAAGGTGGTGCTTTTCTTCCTGTCGTTCCTGCCGCAGTTCGTGGTGCCGGCGCAAGGCAACGTCGCCCTGCAACTGGGCCTGCTGGGGCTCTTGTTCACGCTGCAGGCGGCGGTGCTGTTCGGGCTGCTGGGCTATTTTGCGGGTGCCATCGGCGCCTGGCTCCAGCGCAGGCCGCGCGCCGGCCTGTGGCTGGACCGCATGGCCGGCACCGTGTTCGTGGGCCTGGGCGTGAAGATGATCGCGGGCCGCTGAACCCCGGCCTATCGACGGGATCGCGATCGCGGGGGGCATGGGCGTCGCAGGCCATTGTCTTGTGGAAAAAACGCTTGCGCCGCGCCGTGCCGCTCGCTGGCATCAGGAGTGCACTTCCCACCGGCGCGCCTGTTGCAGCAGCTGCCGCAGAAAGGTCTCGGCAATGGGAGACAGCCGCTTGCCCTGCGGCCACAGCACGTACCACGACGAGGGCACGGGCATGCGCTCCGCTGCCAGGATGGCCACGCCTTCGCTGGCAGGGTCTGCGGCCAGCGCATGCCGCGACACCAGCCCCAGGCCCATGCGTGCCGCCACGGACTGCTTGATGGCCTCGTTGCTGCCCAGTTCCAGACGCACCCGCGGCGCGAAGCCCAGGGCTTTGAAATGCTCCTCCGTCGCCAGCCGTGTGCCCGAACCCGTCTCGCGCAGGATGAACGGCTCCTTGAGCAATTGCTCCAGCCGCACGCGCCGACGCGCGGCCAGCGGATGGTCGTGTGCGGCGATGACCACCAGCGGGTTGCTCAGCAGCACCTGCCTGTCGTGCGGCACGCCGCGCGGCGGGATGGACAGGATGTAGAGATCGTCCTCGTTGGCCAGCAGGCGCTGCACCACGCCATCGCGGTTGAGCACCTGCATCGCCACGTCCACGCCCGGATGCTCCTCACAAAAGCGGCCCAGCATGCGCGGAATGAAGTACTTGGCGGTGCTGGCCAGCGCGATGCGCAGCCGGCCCTGGCTCACGCCCTTGAGCGCGGCCACGCGCTGCTCCAATGCCTCCCAGTCGGCCGCGATGGCGCGTGCCGTCTGCGCCGCCGCCTCGCCCGCCTGGGTGAGGTGCAGCCGCTGGCCAACGCGCTCGTACAGCGGCAGTCCGATGGCGTCCGACAGCTCCTTGAGTTGCATCGATGCCGTGGGCTGGGTCACGTGGCAGTGGCGCGCGGCCCCGGTGACGGAGCCGGTCTCGGCCAGAGCCAGCATGATCTGCAATTGGCGGAAAGTGGCATGCATAGAGAAATCCCGATGGGTCGGATCGACAGTATCGATTTTCCTTTATCGCCATTGCCGCCTAGCATCGCGCCCCATGAAACACCTGCTCGATCCCGCGATTCTGTTTTTCGTGCTCGGCCTGGCGGCCGGGCTGCTGCGCTCCAACCTGGAGATTCCCGCGCCGCTGTCGCGCTTTCTGTCGCTGTACCTGCTCATGGCGCTGGGCCTCAAGGGCGGATTCGCCCTGGCCCAGTCCGGTTGGACGGTGCAGATCTCGGCCGCCCTGGTCAGTGCCCTGGTGCTCGCCGTCGCCGTGCCGGCCATCGCATGGTGCGTGCTGCGCCGCCTGCTGCCGCCCTTCGATGCGGCTGCCGTGGCGGCCACCTACGGCAGCGTCAGCGCCGTGACGTTCGTGACCGCCAGCCACTTGCTGGAGCAGCAGGGCACCCCTGCCGGCGGCTACATGGCCGCGGCCATGGCGCTGATGGAGTCGCCCGCCATCGTGCTGGCGGTGGTGATGGCGCATTGGCTGCGCGCCCCGGCCTCGGTGGCCCCCATCGCCGTGGGATCGCAGGCCGTGATGGCTGGCGGCCCGG
>NZ_BAAJYR010000406.1:0-3129 GCF_057546605.1 Acidovorax sp. KPB24-03
TCGCGCAGCAGGTCGTTCAGGCCCTTGCTCTCCGGCACGAAGGCCGCAGGGCGCAACAGCGCGCGGATGTTCAGCTCCGGCGCGCGCTGCAGCTTGAGCAGGTCCTTGGCCATCAGGATGCCGATGATGTTCTCGCGCTCGCCCTGATAGACGGGAAACCGCGAGTGCGCGGTGTCGATGACCTGGTGCAGCAGGGCATCGAACGGCGCCTCGATGTCGATCAGGTCCATGCGCGGGGCGGCCACCATCACGTCGCTGGCCCGCATCTCGGCCATGCGCAGCACGCGCTCGAGCATCACGCGGGCATCGGCGTTGATGATCTGGTTGTCTTCGGCTTCCGCCAGGGTGGCGATCAGCTCGTCGGTCGAATCCGGGCCGGGGTGGATGAACTCGACGAGCCGCTGCAGGAACGTGCGCTTGTCCTCTCGTTCGGACGGGCGCGCGGAATGGGGGTCGGACACGGTCTTGGAATGCAGGACGTGCGGTGGTTGATCAGGCCCCAAGGATAGCGGAAGCGCCGCGCTGGCGGCCCTGCCGGGCGCCCGGGGCCGTCATTCGGCCGACTGGTGGCGCCCGTCGCGCACGCCGCGCCGCACTTCCTGCAGCCCGGCCAGGAGCCGCCAGAACTGGCGGGCCTGCTTCTTGAAGCGGTAGTCCATCTCGGCGAACTGGTGCACCACCATCTGCGCCATGCGGGTGTCCAGGCCGGCGCGCGGCAGCTGCAGGTAGGCCTCGGACTCCGAGCCGTCGCGGCGCACGGTGGCGCCGGCATTGCGCGCGATTTTCAGCATGGCAGTGTTCTCGCTCAGGGCATGGATGAACACCATGCTCACGCCCTGGTTGCGCGCATGCATCACGGCGCGATCGAACAGCCGCGCGCCGAAGCCGCGCCCCCGCGCCTGGCCCAGCACGGACACGCCGAACTCGGCGCAGCTTTGGTGCTCCGGCGAATCGGCGTAGGCGAGGTGGGCGACGGCGATGAGTTCGAGCCGCCGGTTGTAGATGCCGAAGATCTCGTCGCGCACGAAATCCAGCTGGTCCACATAGCGCTGCACCTGTTCGTCGCTGGCGGCGTAGCCGAAGCGCAGGTAGCGGTCCGCAGGCTCCAGCCGCAGCAGGTGGGCGGCGATGCGCTCGCGGTGCCCGGGGCCGAGCGAGCGGATCGGCACCATGACCGGCGAGCTGCCCCGCCGGTGCGGCGGGCGGGGCGCTTCGCTGCGCAGCACAGTGCCGCCTGCATCGGGGGACGCGCGAAGCCAGTCTTGGGTGGGGATCATGATGGCGCGATTTTAGGGTTTTCCCTTATCCCTGGCCAAACTTTTTGTTGCACTGCGGCACAGCAGGCGAAGCCTCTCCGCCCCCCGGACGGCGCCACCGACGGGCCCGAGGGCGCGGGCAGCTATGGATTCAAGAGCGCCTGCGCGCTACACCGGCACGGCGGTGGTGGCCTTCACGCGGTCCAGCACGAAGCTCGTCTTGCAATCCTGCACGCTGGGGTGCTTGAGCAGCGTGTCCATGATGAAGCGGCTGTAGTGCGCCATGTCGGCCACCACGACGCGCAGCAGGTAGTCCATCTCGCCCGTGAGCGCGGCGCACTCCACCACCTCGGGCCAGGTCTGCACGCTGGCGCGAAACAGGTCCATGGGGTTGCGCTTGTGGCTCTCGGTGTGCTTTTCGAGGCGCACGTTCAGGTAGGCCGTGAGGCCCAAGCCCACCGACTCGGGCCGTACCAGCGCCACGTAGCGGTCGATCACGCCACTGTCCTCCAGGCGCTTGGCGCGGCGCAGCACGGCGCTGGGCGACAGTCCCACCCGCTCGCCGATTTCGTCGTAGGTTTCGCGTCCGTTCACCTGTAAACAGCGCAAGATGGCGCGGTCGAGCTTGTCGAGTGCGTGGTCAGCGGTCATGGCGCAGGATTCTACGGATCTCGGGCACGGCTGCGAAGGTGGATTCCATCGCCGCCAAATGCACGTATGTCCCGATGTGGAAGACCGCGCATCGTCGCAAAATCTCCAAAAAAGAACGGTCGTTCTTTTTTATAAGAGAGTGTTTTCACACCACCACCGGAGACAAACCATGTTCGTTGCATTCAGCCGCCTGCTGCGCGGTTTCGCTTTCGTCCTGGCCGCGTTCGCATTGCAGGGCTTGCAGGGCGCCAGCGCCCAGTCCGGCTACGCGCAGACCCGCTACCCCATCGTTTTGGTGCACGGCCTGTTCGGATTCGATTCCGCGCTGGGCGTGGATTACTTCTACCGAATTCCGCAGGCGCTGCAGCGCGATGGCGCCCGCGTGTTCGTGGCGCAGGTATCGGCGGCCAACAGCACCGAGGTGCGGGGCGAGCAGTTGCTGGCCCAGGTGAAGAACATCCGGGCGCTCACGGGCGCCGAGAAGGTCCACCTGATCGGCCATTCGCATGGCGGCCCGACGGCGCGGTACGTCGCCGGGGTGGCGCCGCAGTGGGTGGCGTCGGTCACCTCCGTGGGCGGCGTCAACCGCGGTTCGCGCGTGGCGGACGTGGTGCGCGGGGTCGCGCCCAAGGGCAGCGTGAGCGAGGCGGTGGCCAGCCAGGCGGCTTCAGCGCTGGTGGCGCTCATCAATCTGTCGTCGGGCGGCAGCGGCCTGCCGCAGATGCCGACCGCGGCGCTGGATTCGCTCACCACCGAGGGTTCGGCGCGCTTCAACCAGCGCTTCGGCGCGGGCGTGCCCACCAGCGGCTGCGGCGACGGGGCCGATCTGGTCAACGGCGTGCGCTACTACTCGTGGACCGGCGTGCGCACGGTCACCAACGTGCTCGATGCCAGCGACGCCCTGCTCGCCACGACCGGGCTGGTGTTCAACGAGGCCAACGACGGCCTGGTGTCGGCCTGCTCGGCACGCCTGGGCAAACACCTGGGCGACTACCGCCAGAACCATCTGGACGAGGTCAACCAGTTGCTCGGCCTGCGGGACTGGCTGTCGGTGGACCCGGTCACGCTGTACCTGGACCAGGCCAACCGCCTCAAGAAAGTAGGCCTGTGACAAGCCGGCCGATAGCGCACCCGCCTGTGGCACGCATCCCCGGCGCGGCACTGGCGGCGTGCGGCATCGCTGCGGCCGCCGCCCTGCTGTGGTGGGCCACGGGGCGGCCCG
>NZ_BAAJYR010000407.1:0-3118 GCF_057546605.1 Acidovorax sp. KPB24-03
CCGCAGCCACCGGCGCGCCCCATCCAGGTCGCGCTCATCGAAAGCATGTCCGGCCCCTTCGCCAACACCGGCGAGGCGGTGTTCCGCAACGTGCTGTGGGCCACCGAGCGCGTGAACGCGCGCGGCGGCGTGCGCCTGCCCACCGCGGCCGGCGGTGCCCGCCCCCTGGCGATCGAGCGCTACGACAGCAAGGGCCAGAACGAAGAGGCCCTGTCCGCCCTGCGCGCGGCCATCGACGACGGCGCGCGCATCATCCTGCAGGGCAACTCGTCGGCCACTGCCGCCGTGCTGATCGAGGCCATCAACAAGCACAACGAGCGCGAGCCGGGCAAGCGCGTGCTGTTCCTCAACTACTCGGCCGTCGATCCCATCCTCACCAACGAAAAGTGCAGCTTCTGGCACTTTCGCTTCGACGCCCACGCCGACATGCGCATGGCCGCGCTCATGGACGTGATCCGCGAGGACAAGGCCCTGAAGAGCGTGTACCTCATCGGGCAGGACTACAGCTTCGGCCAGGCCGTACTGCGCGAGGCCAGGAAGCAGCTGGCCGTCCAGCGCCCCGACGTCGCCGTGGTGGGCGACGAGCTGCACCCCGTCGGCCGCGTGAAGGACTTCGCCCCCTACGCCGTCAAGATCAAGGCCAGCGGCGCCCAGGCCGTCGTCACCGGCAACTGGGGCAACGACCTCACCCTGCTCGTCAAGGCCGCGCGCGAGGTCGGCTACGACGGCATGTTCTACACCTTCTACGGCAACGCCCTGGGCGCGCCCGCCGCGCTCGGCGATGCCGGCGTGGGCAAGGTCGTGGCCGTGGCCGACTGGCTGCCCAACGTGCCGGGCGCGCAGAGCGAGGCCTTCTACCGCTCCTTCCGCCAGCGCTTCCCGCAGCCCGCCGACGACTACGTGCACATGCGCATGCAGCTCATGGTGGAGACCCTCGCCCAGTCCATCGAGCGCGCCGGCAGCACCGACGCCACCGCCGTCGCCCGCGCCATGGAAACCGCGAAGGTGCAGCTGAACGGCCAGGCCGGCACCATGCGCGCGGCCGACCACCAGTTCCAGCAGCCCCTGGCCGTGGGCGTGATGGACCGGCAGGGCGCGCCCGGCGTGCCGTTCGACGTGGAGGGTTCGGGCTATGGGTTTCGCGTGGTGCGCCAGATCGCCGCGGAGAAGGCGGAGCAGCCGCAGAGCTGCAAGATGGTGCGGCCGTGATTCCCTGCGGGGGACCAGGGCGGCCCGAGTCCGGATCGCGGGGATGGTTGGGCCGCTAGCCCTTGATCCGCCGCAGCACCATCGGCGCTCCATCCACCCCATCCCCCCGCCGCAACACCAGCACCTCGCCCGACGCCGGGTAAACCCCTGTCAATGCCGTGATGTTGACCTGGTGCGTCACCCACGCCTCGACCTGCCCGGCGGGCACTGCCGCCAGCGCTTTCCGCAGCGCTGCGGTCTGCGCGCCTTGGGTGTCCCCGCCATCGAAGAACGAATTCAACGCCTCCCACGGTTCCATCTGGCCGAAGGCCAGCATGGCGGTGTCCTGGCAGCGGCACCAGGCGCTGGAGCGCACCCGCTGGGGCGCCAGGCCTTGCTGCTTCAGCAGTGTCCCGATGCGCTGGGCCTGCGCGCGCCCTTCGGCGCTGAGGTTGCGTTGCGTGCTGCATTGACCCAGGGCGAAGCCGGGTGGATCGCCCGTGCCGGGGTCGGTCTGCGCATGCCGCATCAGCAGCACGGTGCCGGTCTCGGTGGCGGCGTAGGAGGAGGTGGCGGTGGAGAACAGGGCGCCAGCCAGGCTGGCGGCCGATCCCAGGCGCAGGAGTTGACGGCGTTGCATGCGGTCCATTGTGGCCCCCGAAGCGGGGAGCGCTCGCTTTTTTCTTCCGCCGGGTTTTGCTACCGCGCCGCGTTCACTTCGCGCCCCAGCTCGATCACGGCCATGGCGTAATAGCTCGACCAGTTGTAGCGCGTGACGGCATAGAAGTTCTCGGTGCCCGCGTAGAAGACGGGCGATCCAACCCCGTTCTGCAGTTCCACCAGGGCCAGTGGGCCGCGGTGGGTGGCGCCGTCGCCCTGCACCAGTGCGCCCAGTTCGGCCATGCGGGCCACGGTGAAGGTGGGCAGGATGTCGGGGGCCAGCAGGTCTTCGAGGCGCAGCCGGGCGGGGTCGAATTCGACGGCATAGTGCGTGGGCATGCCGGTGGTCCAGCCGTGGCCCTTGAAGTAGTTGGCGACCGAGCCGATGGCGTCAGCGGGGCTGTTGAAGAGGTCGATGCGGCCGTCGCCGTCGAAGTCCACCGCGTAGCGCGCCCAGCTGGAGGGCATGAACTGGCCCAGGCCCATGGCGCCGGCGTAGCTGCCGCGCGGCTCCAGCGGGTCGGCGTTGGTGCGCTGCATGAGGCTCAGGAACTGCTCCAGCTCGCCCCGGAAGAACGCCACGCGCTCGGCCGCGCGCGGGTGGGCCATGGGAAAGTCGAACGACAGGGTGGCCAGCGCGTCAATGACGCGGAAGTTGCCCATCTGCTGGCCGTAGATGGTTTCCACGCCGATGATGCCGACGATCATTTCCGCCGGCACGCCGTATTCGCGCTCGGCGCGGGCCAGCGTGTCGGCGTTGTCGTGCCAGAAGCGCACGCCCGCGCGGATGCGCACGGGCTCGACGAAGCGGCTGCGGTACACGCGCCAGTTCTTGGGCGTGCCGGGCGGCGGCGGCAGCATGAGGCGCGGCACCTGGCTCAGAAAGCGCGCTTGGCCAATGGCCTGGCGCACCCATTCGCGGTCCAGGTCGCGGCGCGCGGCGATGTCGTCGGCGAACTGCATGGCATCGGCGCGCTGGTCGTAGAAGATCGCCGGCTGCGGGGCCGTGGCCGGGGCTCGGGGCGGGTTTTTCTTGACGGGCTTTTGGGCGATGGCACCCGGGGACAGGAGGGCGGCGGCGATCAGCAGCAGGGCGTGGCGAAGGAGGGCGAAAGAGGGCATGGGGCGGTCAAGGGGTCGGCGGCTGGTGCGCCGGCCAGGGCAGGCGGCGCAGGTCGCGCCGCAGGTCAGCCAGGGCGGTGGCCGGTTCGGGCGCGTAGGCGGGTGTGTTCCCAGGCGCAGCAGCCAGTCGGCGATGGGCGCGCTGGCG
>NZ_BAAJYR010000408.1:0-3113 GCF_057546605.1 Acidovorax sp. KPB24-03
GTATTTTGCCGAGCACCTCCTCGATGATGTCGGGGACAGTCTTGTTCTGAAAGATCTTGAAGTCGCTTTGCCGCGTGGCCAGCCACAGCCAGGGGCTCAGGCGGGCCTTGTAGGTGTAGAAGCGGTGGTCCTGCCCCTGCAGCCCAAAGCGGGTGACGATGCCGTCCAGGTAGCGCCGGCCGCCGCCTTCGGTCTCCACCTCCACCGTGGCGTGCTTGCCCAGCAACGCCTTGGGGTCGAGGGACTTGCTCTCGCTCAGCAGATCCACATCCAATACAAACAGCTCGCTCAAGGATTCCTTGCCCTGCAAGCGGCGAAACTGCAGCTGTTCTCCCAATGGCGTTTGGATCGTGACGCGGCGTGTCATTGGCTGACGGTCTTTGGACCGCTCCCTCTCTTGATTTAGTGGCGCGGATGATAGCGATCTATCGCCTTTTCAAAAGAGGTAATAAGTATTTTCTATGCGTATTTTTTGTTTCAAGATGAAATGACTTTTTCAGGTTATCTGATCGGATTAACGACCGCCGAATGTCAAGGGCCAACCATGCTGATCTGGCATTGACTCCAACGTCAACCGCATAACCACACAGTCCAAACCATTACCCATATCGGCCCCTTGCCGACCTTTCGTCAGGAATCGGTTTTTGCCTGCCATGCTTATGGTGAAAATAATTCCAGAGTACCGGACGCGTTTCGCATACGGTGGCTGCCCGAACTCAAAACTGTGCCCGCCATGCGAACGCTGACACCCTTTTGTTGGCCGAATAAGCACATAGCCAATGCGTTGTTCGGCCGCCGGGCACACGGTGCAAGAATGGCCCGCACTGCGTTGCGCAGGCCTTGCCTGCGCTTCACGCACCCTGTTCCCGTCACCCCAGAAAGAGACAGCAACCCATGCGGATCGAAACCCTCGCCGTCCATGCCGGACAGTCGCCCGACCCCACCACCAAGGCGGTGGCCGTGCCCATCTACCAGACGGTGGCCTATGCCTTCGACAGCGCCCAGCACGGCGCCGACCTCTTCGACCTCAAGGTGCAGGGCAACATCTACACGCGCATCATGAATCCGACCAACGACGTGCTGGAAAAGCGCGTCGCGGCGCTGGAGGGCGGCATCGCCGCGCTGGCCGTGGCCTCGGGCATGGCAGCCATCACCTACGCGATCCAGACCATCGCCGAAGCCGGCGACAACATCGTCTCGGCCAGCACGCTCTACGGCGGCACCTACAACCTCTTCGCCCACACGCTGCCGCAGCAGGGCATCACCACGCGGTTCGCCGATCCGCGCGACCCGGCCAGCTTCGCGCAGCACATCGACGCACGCACCAAAGCCATCTTCATCGAATCCATCGGCAACCCGTTGGGCAACGTGACCGACATCGCGGCCCTGGCCCGGGTGGCGCACGACCATGGCGTGCCGCTCATCGTGGACAACACGGTGCCCAGCCCCTATCTGCTGCGCCCCATCGAACACGGCGCCGACATCGTGGTGCATTCGCTCACCAAGTACCTGGGCGGCCACGGCAACAGCGTGGGCGGCGCCATCGTGGACAGCGGCAAGTTCCCCTGGGCGAAGCACAAGGCGCGCTTTCCGCGCCTGAACGAGCCCGATGTGAGCTACCACGGCGTGGTCTACACCGAGGCGCTGGGCGAGGCGGCCTTCATCGGCCGCGCGCGCGTGGTGCCGCTGCGCAACACCGGCGCAGCCCTGGCCCCGCAGAACGCGTTCCTGATCCTGCAGGGCATCGAGACGCTCGCGCTGCGCATGGACCGCATCTGCGAGAACACGCTGGCCATTGCGCGCTCGCTGCAAGGCCATCCCAAGGTGGAGTGGGTGCGCTACGCCGGCCTGCCGGACCACCCGGACCACGCGCTGGTGCAGCGCCAGCTGGGCGGGCGGGCGTCGGGCATCCTGTCGTTCAGCCTGCGTTCGGAAGAAGGCACGGACCCGCGTGCGGCGGGTGCGCGCTTCCTGGATGCGCTGCAGCTCTTCACGCGCCTGGTGAACATCGGCGACGCCCGCTCGCTGGCCACTCACCCCGCATCGACCACGCACCGCCAGCTCGATGCCGGCGAGCTGGCCAAGGCAGGGGTCACGGAAGGCATGGTGCGGCTGTCCGTGGGCATCGAGCACATCGAGGATCTGCAGGCCGACCTGGCGCAGGCGCTGCAGGCGGTGTGACCGCCGCGTGGCCGGGGCGGCGGACTGCGGCCGCCCCCACGCGATCCATGGTCTTTTGGGCCTCCAGCGCAATCAGCACTATGGCATTCCGCTATTAATTCAATAGCAAATCAATCCCGTCACAGATCCCGCGCCAGCCGCAGCCCCGAGAACTGCCAGCGCGCGGTGGCGGGAAAGAAGTTGCGGTACGTCGCCCGCACATGCCCGGCGGGCGTCGCGCACGAGCCGCCGCGCAGCACGTATTGGTTGACCATGAACTTGCCGTTGTACTCGCCCACTGCGCCCTCGGCCACGCGGAAACCGGGGTAGGCAGCGTAGCTGGACTGCGTCCACTCCCACACGTCGCCGAACATTTGCACCAGGCCCCGCCCGGCATCGGAAGCCGGCCGCGGGTGCAACGTGCCGCTGTCGGCAAAGTGGCCGCTGGCAGCGTTCGCCCCGTGCACGCCCTGCACGCCCTGGGAGGTGGCCGCCACCTCCCATTCGGCCTCGGTGGGCAGGCGTGCACCGGCCCAGCGTGCATAGGCGTCGGCCTCGTAATACGACAGGTGCACCGCGGGGGCGTGGGGTTGTAGCGGGCGCGGTCCGGCCAGCGTGAACTCGTACCAGGCCACGCCCTGGCGTTGCCAGTAGATGGGGTGCGACAGCTGCTGCGCACGCACCCAGTCCCAGCCCTCGGCCAGCCAGTGGGCGGATTCCTGGTAGCCGCCGTCTTCGAAGAACGCCAGGTATTCGGCGGTGGTCACCGGCCGGTTGGCCAGCTCGAACGGCTGCAGGTACACGCGGTGGCGCGGCCCCTCGTTGTCGAAGGCGAAGCCGCCCCGGTCCCCGCCCGGATGGCCGATCTCGCACACGCCCCCTGCAAAGGGCTGCCAGGCCAGCGGGACGCCGCCGGCCGGCAAAGGCTGGGCCTGCTGCTGCTGCTGCTGCTG
>NZ_BAAJYR010000409.1:0-3098 GCF_057546605.1 Acidovorax sp. KPB24-03
GACGAGCCGCCCGGCACGCGGCTGGCGTCCCAGGGGTTGCGCACCGGCGCGGGCGCATCGAAGCCCACCGGGGCCACGGCGGAGTTCTCGTTGGCCGAGCCCATGGCGAACTCGTCGCAATTGAGCTTGCCCAGCGTGACGGCGCCGGCCTGGGCCAGTTGGCCGACCACGGTGGCGTCGAACGGCGACTGGTAGCCGGCCAGCATCTTCGATCCGGCCGTGCTGGGGAAGTCGCGCGTGACGAAGATGTCCTTGTGGGCGATGGGCACGCCGGCCAGCGGGCCCGCCGTGCCGGCCGCGATGGCCGCGTCCTGCGCACGGGCCTGCGCCAGGGTGGCTTCTTCGTTCACGGCGACGTAGGCGCCCAGATTCTGGTGGGCGGCGGCGCGTGCCAGGAAGTGCTGGGCGGCTTCGACGGCGGAGACGCGGCGCTCGCGCAGTTCGGTGGCCAGGGCGGCCACGCCCAGATCGTGCAATGCGGTGGTGGAGTGAGTGGTCATCGGGGCGCCCTCATTCGATCACCTTGGGCACCAGGAACAGGCCGTTCTCCACGGCCGGCGCGCTGCGCTGGTTGGCTTCGCGCTGATCGGGTTCGCTGGCGATGTCCTCGCGCAGGCGCAGGGCCACGGCCTGGACGGCGGCGACCGGGTGCGCGAGGGGGGCAACGCCGGTAGTATCCACAGCCCGCATCTTCTCGACGATGCCGAAGAAACCGTTGATCTGCGTGAGCATGCGCTCACTGTCGTCCGAACTCAATTCGAGCCGCGCCAGATTGGCGATGCGGCCGATGTCCTGGGGTGTCAGTGCCATAGGGGAAGGGGGGTGGGAAACCGGATGTAAAGCTGAAATCCGGGCCATGCCGGAGGGAGTTATTCACAGGGGATGCGGTATTATCCCGGCTTTGCCGCAATACCCTCCCAACTGCCGGTCATTGTGCGAAAAAATCCAATAAACACCCCCTAATATCACCCGGCGATGGCAGGCCGACGTGCATGCCGTGCCTGAGAGGATTTTTGAATGTTCGGAGCTTTCCGTCGGTACTTCTCCACCGACCTTGCGATTGACCTTGGCACCGCCAACACCCTGATTTTTGCCCGCGACAAGGGCATCGTGCTCGATGAACCCTCGGTCGTCGCCATCCGCCACGAAGGCGCCCCCACGGAAAGAAAGTCATCCAGGCCGTCGGCCGCGAAGCCAAGGCCATGCTGGGCAAGGTGCCCGGCAACATCGAAGCCATCCGTCCGATGAAGGACGGGGTGATCGCGGATTTCGTGATCACCGAGCAGATGATCAAGCAGTTCATCAAGATGGTGCACCCCCGCACCCTGCTCACCCCCAGCCCCCGCATCATCATCTGCGTGCCCTGCGGCTCCACCCAGGTGGAGCGCCGCGCCATCAAGGACGCGGCCGAGGCCGCCGGTGCCACCGCGGTGTACCTGATCGAAGAGCCCATGGCCGCCGGCATCGGCGCCGGCCTGCCGGTCTCCGAAGCCTCCGGCTCCATGGTGGTCGACATCGGCGGCGGCACCACCGAGGTGGGCGTGATCTCGCTGGGCGGCATGGTCTACAAGGGCAGCGTCCGCGTGGGCGGCGACAAGTTCGACGAGGCCATCATCAGCTACATCCGCCGCAACTACGGCATGCTGATCGGCGAGCCCACGGCGGAGGCCATCAAGAAGAACATCGGCTCGGCCTTTCCCGGCTCCGAAGTGCGCGAGATGGAAGTCAAGGGCCGCAACCTCAGCGAAGGCGTGCCGCGCAGCTTCACCATCTCCAGCAACGAGGTGCTGGAGGCGCTCACCGACCCCCTCAATCAGATCGTCTCCGCCGTCAAGAACGCGCTGGAGCAAACGCCCCCCGAACTGGGTGCCGACATCGCCGAGCGCGGCATGATGCTCACCGGCGGCGGTGCCCTGCTGCGCGACCTGGACCGCCTGCTGGCCGAGGAGACCGGCCTGCCGGTGCTGGTCGCCGAAGACCCCCTGACCTGCGTGGTGCGCGGGTGCGGCATTGCGCTGGAGCGCATGGACCGCCAGGGCAGCATCTTCACGAGCGAGTGACACGCCCGGCCCTGGCGCGAAGCCGGGGCCCTGGAAAAAGACATGGATCAACCGCTGGCCGTCCTCCTTCCGCTCCTGCCGGGCGTGCAGGGCTGCGGGCGGGCCACCGCTGCCGCGCACTTGGCGCCGCCCCCGGCCGCTGCCTGGCCGGTTGTCGCCTGATCCCACGGCCTGCCTGCCCATGCCCCTCGGTACGCTCGAACGGTCCGCGCCGCCCTTCTTCAAGCAAGGGCCCTCGCCGCGCTCCCGACTTGCCCTCTACAGCGCCCTGGCGCTGTTTTTGATGGTGGCGGATGCCCGGTTCCAGGTGACCGATCCGCTGCGCAAGGCCGTGGCCGTGGCGCTCTACCCGCTGCAGTGGACCATGCTGCAGCCGGTGGAGTTCGCCGCCAAGGGGGCGGGCTACTTCCAGTCGCTGCAGGTGGCCCAGGCCGATGCCGACACGGCCCGCCGCAACATGGCGCAGATGTCCGAGCGCGCCAACCAGGCCGAGCAGCTCTTGCAGGAGAACGCGCGGCTGCGCAAGCTGCTGGAGTTGCGCGAGCGCCTGACGACGCCGTCGCAGGCCGCGCAGGTGATCTACGACGCCGCCGATCCCTACACCCGCCGCGTGATGATCGACCAGGGCCAGGTGGCGGGCGTCGAACTCGGCTCGCCGGTGATGGACGAGTCCGGCATGCTGGGCCAGGTCACCCGCGTGCACCCGTTCCTGAGCGAGGTGACCCTGCTCATCGACCGCGACCAGGCCATTCCCGTGATGAACCTGCGCACCGGCGCGCGCAGCGTGGCCTATGGCGATCCGGTCATCGCCCACGGCGGCGGGATGGAGCTGCGCTTCATGCCCGGCAATGCCGACGTGCAGGAAAACGACCTGCTCACCACCAGCGGCGTGGACGGCCTGTATCCGCCGGGGCTGCCCGTGGCCCGTGTGGTGCGCGTGGAGCGGCGCGCCGACTCGGCCTTCGCCCGCATCTACTGCGCGCCGCTGGCGCAGGTGAACGGCGCGCGCCACGTGCTGGTGCTCAAGCCGCTCACGGC
>NZ_BAAJYR010000410.1:0-3093 GCF_057546605.1 Acidovorax sp. KPB24-03
CGGCGGCGGCGGGGGGCGTGCTGCTGCTGCTGTGGCACGAACTCAGCCAGCTCGGCGGCCGGCCCGTCGGCGTGGGGCTGATGCTCACCGCCGCCGCCTGCTGGGCGCTGGGCACGCAACTGCTGCGGCGCAGCACCCTGCCGCTGCCCGTGCTCACGTTGTCGTTCTGGATGACGGTGCAGAGCACTGTGGTGCTGAGCCTGCTGGCGCTGCTGCTGGAGCACGACCGCTGGCACGCCCCGTCCGCCGTGGGCTGGGGCGCCATCGCCTTCAACGCGGTGCTGGTGCTCGGCTTCGCGCAGCCGGCGTGGTTCTTCCTGGTGCGCGGCCTGCCGCCCGTGGCGTCCACCTTGAGCGTGATGATGATCCCGGTGCTGGGCGTGTTCAGCGGCGCGGTCTGGCTGGGCGAGCGCCTGCACTGGCAGGACTGGGCGGCCGTGGCGCTGATGGTGCTGGCGATCGCCTCGGTGCTGTGGCCGCAGCGCCCTGTGGCCACAGCGGGTGCGGCATGAAAAGTGCCTCCGGCACAATCATCACTAGGGCATATTGCTATTAATTAAATAGCAAAAGGACGGCGGGCGTGAACCCGCCGCCGGCTCAGCCCTGGGCGCGCTTTTGCAGGATCTCGAAGGCCGGCAGCGTCTTGCCCTCCAGCACTTCCAGGAAGGCGCCGCCGCCGGTGGAGATGTAGCCCACGTCCTTCTCGATGCCGTACTTGGCGATCGCCGCCAGCGTGTCGCCGCCGCCCGCGATGCTGAACGCGCTCGATTCGGCGATCGCCTGGGCGATGGCCCGGGTGCCGTTCTCGAACGCGGCGAACTCGAACACGCCCACGGGCCCGTTCCACACGATGGTGCCGGCCTGCTTGAGCTGCGCGGCCAGCTTCTTCGCGGTCTCGGGGCCGATGTCCAGGATCAGGTCGTCGTCGGCCACGTCGGCGGCCGCCTTCACCGTGGCGGGCGCATCGGCCGAGAAGGTCTTGGCCACCACCACGTCGGTGGGGATCGGCACCTCGGCGCCGCGCGCCTTCATGGCGTCGATCACGGCGCGGGCCTGGTCCAGCAGGTCGGGCTCGGCCAGGCTCTTGCCGATCGGAAGGCCGGCGGCCAGCATGAAGGTGTTGGCGATGCCGCCGCCCACGATGAGCTGGTCCACCTTGTCGGCCAGGCTCTTCAAGATGGTGAGCTTGGTCGAGACCTTGCTGCCCGCCACGATGGCCGCCAGCGGCCGTGCGGGGTGCGCCAGGGCCTTGGTGATGGCGTCGATCTCGGCCGACAGCAGCGGGCCGGCGCAGGCGGTCTTGGCGTATTCGGCGATGCCGTAGGTCGTGCCCTCGGCGCGGTGCGCGGTGCCGAAGGCGTCGTTCACGTAGATGTCGCAGAGCGCGGCCATCTTCCTGGCCAGCGCGGGGTCGTTCTTCTTCTCGCCGGGGTTCACGCGGCAGTTCTCCAGCAGCACGACCTGGCCGGGCTGCACGGCCACGCCGTCCACCCAGTCGGCCACCAGCGGAACCTCGCGGCCCAGCAGTTCGCCCAGGCGCTTCGCAATGGGGGCGAGCGAGTCGGCGGGCTGCAGCGTGCCCTCGGTCGGGCGGCCCAGGTGGCTGGTCACCATGACGGCGGCGCCGGCGTCCAGCGCCATCTGGATGCAGGGCACCGAGGCGCGGATGCGCGTGTCCTCGGTGATGTGGCCGGCGTCGTCCTGCGGCACGTTCAGGTCGGCGCGGATGAACACGCGCTGGCCACGGGCCTGGCCTTGGGCGCAGAGGTCGGAAAAGCGAAGGATGTGCATGGATCGATGGGGCCGGCGGGCGGCGCGGGGAGGGTGGAAAGCTGCGCCGCATTGTAGGTGCGGCCCCGTGCCCGGCCGTGTCGGCCGGCGCCGCCCGTGGGCTACCAGCCCAGGCCGATGTGCAGCGGCAGGTACACCACCATGCCCACGACGATGGTGCCCAGGATGCCGCGGCGCCAGAAGTAGTAGCCGGCGGCGCACAGCACGGACGGCAGGCGCGCGTCCTGCAGCGTGCCGATCAGCTCGCCCTGCGCCATGAAGATCTCCGGCGCGATCACCGAGGCCAGCGCGGCCAGCGGCGCGTACTTGAGGCCGCGCTTGAGCCAGTCGGGCAGGGGCAGTTCGCGCTCGGGAATCATGAAGAACGCGCGCGACACCACCGTGATCGCGGCCAGGCCCAGGATGGCGATGGTGGGTTCGACCCAGGACCAGTTCATGGGTGGCGCTCCTCGCGCAGCGGCACCACGTCGCCGTCCTGCACGTGCTTTTTCTCCTCTGGCGGCAGCGCGCTCTCGGCCGGCACCAGCAGCACCTCCGGCTTTCGCAGGTGGCGGTCCACCGTCTCGATGATGAGGCCCACGGCCACGGCCGCCGCGATCGCCACCAGGATGTTCAGCTTGAGCGGCAGCGCGAACGCCGCGATGGCCGCCGTCATGGCCACGCCCGTGGCCAGCCAGGTGGCGCGGTCGAACAGCATGGACAGCATCACGCCCAGCAGCGCCAGCACGCCCGCGAAGCCCAGGCCCCACGACAGCGGCACCACGTTGGCCAGCAAAATGCCCGTGATCGACGGCACCTGCCAGGACAGCCAGTTGATCGACGCGGCGCCCCAGAAGTACGGCACCTGCTCGGGCTGCGGCGTGGGCTGGGGGTAGCGCTTCATGAACGCGACGAAGATCACGTCGCCGCTGAAATACCCCACCGCCAGGCGCCGGCGCAGCGGCAGGTGCGCGAAGTAGCTGCGCCATAGGCTGCTGAAGATGACGAAGCGCAGGTTCACGCACGAGGCCGTGAGCCACACCACCCACAGCGGCGCGCCGACGGCCATCAGCGGGATCACCGTGAGCTGCGCGCTGCCCGCGTACACCGCGAGCGACATGAAGATCGCCATCGGCACCGACATGCCGCTCTTGACCATGGCCACGCCGGTCACCAGCCCCCAGGCGCCCACGCCCACGCTGGTGCCGAACATGTCCAGCACGCCCTGGCGGTAGGCGGGATCCCGGACGAGCGCGCCCAGTCCCCGGGCGCTCATTCCCGCGCCCCGGCCGGCGCGCCGCCCCCCAGCACCATGCCGGGGCG
>NZ_BAAJYR010000411.1:0-3081 GCF_057546605.1 Acidovorax sp. KPB24-03
CGCTGGCACGCTGGGCGGCCGCCAGGGCTTCCGCCGCGCCCACGCGCGCGGCGACGCGGATGTCCTGCGGGTCGACGCGGCGTTCGAGTTCCCGGCGCCAGGATTCGAACGGGTCCACCCAGGCGGACACGGTGTAGCGGTACAGGCCCGGCTCGGGTGGGGTGAAGTCGGCCACC
This sequence comes from Acidovorax sp. KPB24-03, assembly GCF_057546605.1. Taxonomy (NCBI): domain Bacteria; kingdom Pseudomonadati; phylum Pseudomonadota; class Betaproteobacteria; order Burkholderiales; family Comamonadaceae; genus Acidovorax; species Acidovorax sp. KPB24-03. The sequence continues at coordinate 177 of NZ_BAAJYR010000411.1, forward strand.
CATTCGTCGTTGCCGCTGGCCTCCATGGCCACTTCGGTGGCTTCTGCGGGGGCTGTGGTGGCGTTGCCATCCCGGTCGCGCCACCACTGCAGCGCCACGCGCAAGACGTCGTGCCCGTCGGTGAAACAGTGCGCGGTGATGCGGGTCGGTTCGCCGGCCACGCGCTTGGCGGCAAAGCGACCGCCGTCCACGCAGGGGAGCACGGCTTCGACCACGGCGCGCACACGGCCGTCTGTACCGCCGATCGGGGTCACCAGAGTGGACGGGCTCGCTGGCGACGCCGCAGAGGCATTGGCCGCAGGGCGGAAAGAAGAGGGCAGGGTGTCAGGCTTTGGCATGGCGCGCAGGCTCCTGTCGGAAGATGAGGGTGGAGAGCGGCGGCAGCGTGAGGCACAGCGATTGTTCCCACTGGTGCGACCGCACAGGCGCGGCCTCCACGCCGCCCAGGTTGCCCCAGCCGGCGCCGCCGAATTCGCGCGCGTCGCTGTTGAGCAACTCCTGCCAGTAGCCGGAGGACGGCACGCCCACCAGGTAGTTGGTGCGCGGCACGGGCGTGAGGTTGCAGACCACCAGCACCGGGCCGGCGCCATCTTCCCGCGCCGCCCGATGGCTGGGCTTGCGCAGGAAGGCGATCACGCTCTGCCCGGCGTCGTCGGCCTCCACCCATTGAAAACCCTCCGCCGAAAAGTCCACTTCATGCAGAGCGGGCTCGCTGCGATAGACGCGGTTGAGTTCGCGGATCAGGCGCTGCACGCCACCGTGCAACGGGCTGTCGCACACCCACCATTCGAGTTCGCCTTCGTGCGTCCACTCGCGGCGCTGGCCGAACTCGCCGCCCATGAAGAGCAGCTTCTTGCCCGGGTGCGACCACATCAGGCCGAACAGCGTGCGCAGGTTGGCGAACTGCTGCCACTCGTCGCCGGGCATCTTGTTGATCAGCGAGCCCTTGCCGTACACCACTTCGTCGTGCGAGAGCGGCAGCACGAAGTTCTCGTTGAAGGCATACACCAGCGAGAACGTGAGCTTGTGGTGGTGGTATCGACGGTTGACCGGGTCTTCCTTCAGGTAGGCCAGCGTGTCGTGCATCCAGCCCATGTTCCACTTCATGCCAAAGCCCAGGCCGTTCATCTCCACGGGGCGCGAGACCATCGGCCAGGCGGTGGATTCCTCCGCGATGCTGACCGTGTCCGGGTGGTCGCGGTAGACAGCTCGGTTGAGCAGCCGCATGAACTCGATGGCTTCCAGGTTCTCGCGACCGCCGTGGCGGTTGGGTATCCACTCGCCGTCCTTGCGGGCGTAGTCCAGATAGAGCATGGACGCGACCGCATCCACGCGCAGCCCGTCCAGGTGGTACTTGTCGAGCCAGAACAGGCCGGAGGAGATGAGAAAGCTGCGCACCTCGTGCCGGCCGTAATTGAAGATGGCCGAGCTCCATTCGGGGTGGAAACCCTGGCGCGGGTCCGAATGCTCGTACAGGTGGGTGCCATCGAACTCCGCCAGCCCGTGGGCGTCCACCGGAAAGTGGGAGGGAACCCAGTCCAGCAGCACGCCGATGCCGCGCTGGTGCAGGTGGTCCACGAAGTACATGAAGTCCTGCGGGGTGCCGTAGCGCGAGGTGGGCGCGAAGTACCCGGTGGTCTGGTAGCCCCAGGAGCCGTAGAACGGGTGTTCGGTGATGGGCATCAGCTCCACGTGCGTGAAACCCAGGGACGTCACGTAGTCCGCCAGTTCATGGGCCAGTTCGCGGTAGTTCATGAACTGGCCGTTTCGGCGGCGCCAGGAGCCGGGGTGCATCTCGTAGATGGACATCGGCGCATCCAGCGCGTTGCGCGGCCCGCGCGATGCCATCCAGTCGCTGTCGCCCCATTCGTAGTCGAGCGACCAGATGCGCGATGCGGTGTTGGGAGGCAATTCGGCACACACGGCGAAGGGGTCGGCCTTTTCGAGCACGCGGCCCCCGTTGTGCGACACGATGCGGTATTTGTAGGCTTGGCCGTGCGCGGCGTGGGGGGAGGCTCCCTCCCAGATGCCGCTGCCATCGGACCGGGCGTGGAGCACATCCGCATCGGGGTTCCAGCCATTCCAGTCGCCGATGACCGAGACCGATGCGGCGTTGGGTGCCCAGACGGAAAAGTCCGCGCCGCCGCCCTCGCTGCGCAGGTGGCAGCCCATGGCCTGGTAGAGGCGTGAATGCGTTCCTTCGCGAAGGAGATAGGCGTCGTGGGCGGTCAGCAGGGCGGTGTGGGGCAAAGGCACGGGCTTGGATCCTTGGGGGAGTGGGCGCTCCGCGGCGCAGGGCGCGCCAGCGCAACCGGTTCACAAAACCCATTGGGGCACGTCCCGCGGGGTCGTCGCTGCGCGGGAGTGGCGCTTGGGTTTGTAGGACAGCGCCTATTCGGGGGGCATTGGGAACGCATGGCCCGATAGTGCCTTTCCCCGGCGTGCAGCGGCCGTGCCGCCCCTGCACGGCAGGGGTCAAACGAGCAGCGCCACGCCCTTGATCTGCGCGAAAACCGGCAGGCCCGGAGCCAGCCCCAGGGTGCGTGCCGAGCGCTGGGTGACGCGGGCGAGCAGGGGCGTGCCCTGGGCATCGAGCGCCACCATGGCCAGCCCCGGGCCGTCCTCGCGCAGCGCCACCACCCGCGCCGGCAGCACGTTCAGCACGCTGCTGTGCAGCGGCGCGGCCAGCGCCACTGTCACATCGCGCGCCTGCACCCGAAAGCGCACGGCCGTGCCCGGCGGGTGGGGATGGGCGGTGGCCACCAGCAATGCGCCGCCCCCGGGCAGGCGAACGTCCATGAGTTGGTCCGCCGCGTCGTAACCGTCGACCCTGCCCTCGGCCACGGTCGCCGCCGTGTCGCCCTGGGCGAGCGGCAGGTCCAGCCGCGCCAGGAGGGCCGGCGCG
>NZ_BAAJYR010000412.1:0-3068 GCF_057546605.1 Acidovorax sp. KPB24-03
AACGCGGCCGTGGAAGCGGCCCGCGCCGGCGAGCAGGGCCGGGGCTTCGCCGTGGTGGCCAGCGAAGTGCGCAGCCTGGCCGGACGCTCGGCCGACGCCGCCAAGGAGATCAAGGCCCTCATCACCGACAGCGTGGAGCGCGTCGAGCGCGGCACGGCGCTGGTGGACGAAGCCGGCACCACGATGAGCGAGATCGTGTCGTCGATCCAGCGCGTGAGCGACATCGTGAGCGAGATCAGCGCCGCCACCGCCGAGCAGAGTTCGGGCGTGTCCCAGGTCGGCGAGGCCGTGAGCCAGATGGACCAGGTCACGCAGCAGAATGCAGCGCTGGTGGAAGAAAGCGCCGCCGCGGCCGAAAGCCTCAAGGCGCAGGCGCAGCAACTGGTGGACACGGTGGCCGTGTTCCGCCTGGCCGGCCACGGCCAGCCGGGCGCGCTGCGCGTGCGCTGATCGCCCATCGCGCAGGTGCTCGCGGGGGCATCCCGCCGGGCCTGCGCAGCTGGTGGGGAGCGCGTGGACAATGGCGGACGTGACCGCCCCCGAAGAGCCCGCCGCACCCCTGCCACGCCGCATCGCCCACCTGGACATGGACGCGTTCTATGCCTCGGTGGAGTTGCTGCGCTACCCGCAGCTCAAAGGGTTGCCCGCCGTCATCGGTGGTGGCCGGCGGGCGCAGGACGAGGCCCTGGTGGCCGAGTATGCCGGCCGCGAGTCGGAGATTCCCGTCGCGGCCTTCCCGCGGCTCAAGGACTACGTGGGGCGGGGCGTCATCACCACCGCCACCTACCCCGCGCGGCAGTTCGGCGTGGGCTCGGCCATGGGGCTCATGAAGGCCGCGCGCCTGTGTCCCCAGGCCATCCTGCTGCCGGTGGACTTTCCCTCGTACCGGCGCTTTTCGCGGATGTTCAAGGAAGTGATCGTGTCCATCGCGCCCGTCATGGAAGACCGCGGCGTGGACGAGGTGTACATCGACTTCACGCACGTGCCGGGCGGCCAGCGCGACGGCGGCCGGTCGCTCGCGCGGCTCATCCAGAAAAGCATCCTCGACGCCACGGGCCTCACCTGCTCAATCGGCGTTGCGCCCAACAAGCTCATCGCCAAGATGGCCAGCGAGTTCAACAAGCCCAACGGGATTTCCATCGTGCACGAGGGCGATCTGGAAAAAGCCATATGGCCGCTGGCGTGCCGCAAGATCAACGGCATCGGCCCCAAGGCCGACGCCAAGCTGCAGTCCCATGGCATCCACACGGTGGGCGAACTGGCCGCGCGCCCGCGCGACTGGCTGGTGCGCCACTTCGGCAAGGCCAGCGGTGCCTGGCTGCACGAGGCCGCCTGGGGCCGCGACGACCGCCCCGTGGTCACCGAAAGCGAGCCCGTTTCCATGAGCCGCGAAACCACCTTCGACCGCGACCTGCACGCCGTGCGCGACCGCGCCGAGCTGGGCCGCATCTTCACCGACCTGTGCGAACGCGTGGCCGGCGACCTGCAGCGCAAGGGCTACGTGGGCAAGACCATCGGCATCAAGCTGCGCTATGACGACTTCAAGATCGCCACGCGCGACCTCACCATCGACCACCCCACGCAGGACGCGGCCACCATTCGCCGGGCGGCCGGGCAGTGCCTCAAGCGCGTGCCGCTGGACAAGCGGCTGCGGCTGCTGGGCGTGCGCGTGGGCAACCTGCTGACCGAGCAGGCCGCGCGCGAGGCGCCGGTGGCCCGCCAGGGGCCGATGACGCCGGGGCTGTTCGACTGAATGAGCCAGGCTTGCGGGGCATCCGGACGGGCAGGGACCTTTGCGCAGGGCCTCCCGGCCGCTCAATCGGGGCGTGCCGCCTGGCTTCCAGTCCTTCGGCGCAGCCAGGCCTGGTAAAGCCCGTCGAGCCCCAGGCCGACCGCCACGCCCACGGCATAGGCCACCAGATCCATCGCGTTGAACCGCGACCCCAGTACCAGGTGCCGGCGTGGTGCTGCGGATCGCGTTGATCCACGGCGCCTGGTACCGCTGCGAGAACTCCACCGCGAACGAAGTCGCCAGCGCCAGCAGGGCCAGCCGGCCCGGGGCCATGCGCGGCCAGAGGCAGGCCCAGCCGAACATCACCATCAGCGCCCACAGCGCATCGCCGGGGTACTTGCCCAGCGCTTCGGGAAACAGCACGCCGGGCCACCGGCGCGAGGCCAGTCCCAGGGCGATGCAAAGGGCGATGCCTGCCACCAGCACGGCGCGATGGCGTGGGGTGGGCGATGTGAGCGAATGGTCCATGAAAAGGCTGGAAAAGCAGGGGGCAGGAAAGCGGGTGGAGGAGGGCTGCTCGAGAGGCGGCGGTGCGCAGTATCCACCGGCCACGCCGTGCTGGCGCCCGGCAGCTGTCCGGTGTTTCGCCCCGTTGCCATCGCCGCCCGGCGAACGGCAGTCGGTGCGGCTCACGCCGCCGGGTCCTTCTCCGGCAGCAACGCCTCCAGCACGAAACGCGTCGGCCCGCTGGCGCCCCGGTCGCTCACCGCGAGGCCGAGCTGTCGCCACAGCGCCGGGCGGAGCGGGCGGATGGCGATGCGCGGGTCGCGCGTGGCCTCGTACGACTCCTGCGGCAGCAGCGCCGCTCCGTAGCCGGCGGCGACCAGCGTGCGAATCGCGTCGTTGTAGTTGAGCTCGATCCGGGGCCGGCAATGGACGCCTGCTGCCGAGAACCATTCCGCGGTCTGCCGGTACAGGCGGGTGGAGGCGTCGTTCATGATGAGTGGCCGCTCCGCCAGCCATTGCGCAGTCAGCCGCTGCGGCGCCTTCCAGGCCGATGGCAGGAAGGCGACCACCGCCTCGCGCCGCAGGGGGCGTGACCTGCACGCCGCGCACGGCCGGCTGCGGCAGCGCCACCACCGCCAGGTCCAGGCTGCCGGCCGCGAGCCGGGCCATGCTTTCGTTGGAGGTCAGCACCTGCACGTTCACATCGACCCCGGGGTGTTGCCGCGCCAGGCGCTCGAGCGCGGGCGGCAGCAGGTGCGCGATGGCACCGGTCGAGGCCCCCACGCGCACCCGGCCCGTCTGGCCGGCGAGCTGGCGTCGAACGTCCTCG
>NZ_BAAJYR010000413.1:0-3052 GCF_057546605.1 Acidovorax sp. KPB24-03
CGACCCATCGTTCGACGTGGACGGCGTGGACGCCGCGCACAAGGCCACGCTGCTGGCGGCCAATGCGTTCGGCATGCCGGTGCGCTTCGAGCGGGCGCACGTGGAGGGCATCCGCGGGCTGCAGGCGATCGACGTGGCGTGCGCCGAAGCGCTGGGCTTTCGCATCAAGCTGCTGGGCATGGCGCGCCGGAATCTGGAGGCGGGCGAGGGCGAAGACCAGGGCGTGGAGCTGCGTGTGCACCCCGCCCTGGTGCCTGCACGGCACCTGCTGGCGCAGGTGGACGGGTCGATGAACGCGGTGCTGGTCAAGGGCGACGCCTGTGGCGTGACGATGTACTACGGCGCGGGCGCGGGCTCCGAGCCCACCGCGTCGGCTGTGGTGGCCGATCTGGTGGACGTGGCGCGCCTGGCGGCCGACGGCAGCGCCGCGCACCGCGTGCCGCACCTGGCGTTCCATCCGCATGCGCAGCAGGACCGGGTCGTGAAACCCATCGGGGATGTGCGCACGCGGCATTACCTGCGCGTGCCGGTGGCGGCGGGGCGGGCGGATGCCATTGGGATGGTGTCGGAGCATCTGGCGCGCGCCGGAGTCGCGGTGAAATCGCTGAGGGTGCATGCCGTTGGTGCGGCGCAGGGCGATGCGGCCGTGGACCAGGTGTTGGCGCTCACGCACGAGGCCGCCGATGCGCAGGTGCAGGCGGTGCTGGAGCAACTGAGCGAGGTGCCGGGCCTGTGCGTGCAGGCGCCGGTGCGGCTGCGGGTGGAAATGCTGGAGTGATGACGGGGGCGGGCGAGGGGTCTGCTGCTGCGGCGGCGGCGCGCTTGTGTGGCCCCGCCGTCCGCTCAGCGCTTTTGCTTCTGGTACGCCTCGTGGGCTGGCTTGCCGCGGTCGGTGTCCTGCAGGCCGCGCTGCACGTCCTTGTAGGCCTGCTGCATTTCTTCGGATGGCTCGCCGCCGGTCATCTCCACCGCCTGATCGCGCTCGTGCGGCAGGCGGGGCTCGGGGCCGTCGGGGTTCTTGCTGTCGGCGTCGGGGGCGGGGTGCGACTGCGTGGTGTCGACGCGGCGCTCCTTGCGTTCGGGCACCGGGGTCTCGGAAAGGGAATCGCGGGGGGTGGACATTGCAGGGCTCCTGTCGTGTGGCTGTGCCGGATAGGCATGGCCTCGATGCTAGGAAAGCCCTCCGGCGGCGTCTGTAGGCGGGTGCGCACAGCCGGCGACGGCGGGGGCGATTTGAAGCCTTTCAGGCCGCTGGCGCAATCAATACTAGGGCGTATTGCTATTAATTGAATAGCAACCGGGTGGTGCTTCGGCACCCGGGCGCCCGCCGCGGCGGTGCCGGCCCCGCGCGCAATCCACGGCGGGATCGAAGCCCCTCAGGCCGCGTCCGCCGTTTCCAGCACGGGCGCGCAGTCGATGCGCGTGCGGACCGAGTTGGCGAGAAAGCACGCCGCGTGCGCCCGGTGGTGCAGCGCCTCCAGCGCCTCCCGGCTGGGCGCGTGGGCGGGGTCGAAGCGGGTGACGGGGCGCAGCTGCACGTGGGCGACCACGGGGCGGCCCTGGTCGTCCGGCGCCATCGTGCCCACGGCGTCGTCGCGGTAGTGGTCCACGCGCCAGCCGTCGCGGCAGGCCAGGTCCAGGAACCACAGCATGTGGCAGCTCGACAGCGCCGCGACGAAGGCCTCCTCCGGGTCCACCGCGGCTGCGTCGGAGTAGGGCAGGGGCACGACGTGCGGCGAGGACGACGCGGCGACGGTGGCCCCGCCGTCGAACTGCCATTGGTGGGCGCGGTGGTAGCGCCGGTCCAGGAAGGCGTCGCTGCCGCGCTGCCAGGTGATGGAGGCCAGGTGTTCTGCCATGGGGGTCTCGTTTCGGTCGGTTGGAGGGGTGGGGAACGAAGGGACGCCCCGGGAGTTTAGGGACCTCCGGCCGTGCCCTGCCGAGAACCCGAACCGTTTCCGGGGCCGGCCCGGGCATGCCACACTACTGTATGTCTCAACAGGAATGGGCCGCGCAGGCCCTGCAGTCTTTCGATGCGGTGGTGGGCGCCACCGAGGGGTTCCGCAGCCGCGCCGGCCAGCGGCGCATGGCCGAGCAGGTGGCGCACACCTTCAGCGTGGCGCAGCTGGGCAAGGTGGAGGAGGGGCCCGACGGCGAGGCGCCGCCGCCCACGCGCTCCATCGCCGTCGTGCAGGCGGGCACGGGGGTCGGCAAATCGCTGGCCTACAGCGTGCCGGCCATCGCCATGGCGATCTCGCGCGGCACGCGGGTGCTGATCTCCACGGCCACGGTGGCGCTGCAGGAGCAGCTCGTCAACAAGGACCTCCCGGCCCTGGCCGCGCGCATGGAGCAGCCCTTCAAGTTCGCCCTGGCCAAGGGCCGCGGGCGCTATGTGTGCAAGCTCAAGCTGGAGCGGCTCGCCGGCACGGGCGAGGCCCATTCGCCGGAGGAGGAGGACCTCTTCGCCGAGGAAGAGGCCGCCACCCGCGCCGCCCGCCCGCGCCAGGAGACCGAGGCGCGCATGAAGTTCTACGCCACCATGGCCGACGTGCTCGCCAAGGGCGCCTGGGACGGCGACCGCGACAGCCTGGAGGTGCCGCCCGAGTCCGAGGTGTGGAGCCCCGTGGCGGCCGAGGCCAGCTCCTGCACCGGCAAGCACTGCCCGGCCTTCAGCCAGTGCACCTACTACGACCGGCGCAAGGCGCTGGTGGCCGCGCAGGTCATCGTGGCCAACCACGACCTGCTGCTGTCCTCGCTGGGCGCGCGGCTGCTGCCCGAGCTGGACAACTGCCTGCTGGTGCTGGACGAGGCGCACCACCTGCCCGCGACCGCGCTCGACCAGTTCGCGTGCGAGGCCGACCTGTCCCGCCTGACCTGGATCGACCGCCTGGCCAGCCGCGCGCTGCGCATCGGCGCGCTGGTCGAGGTGGAGGAGATCGCCGACATCCCCAACCATTCCGCGCGCCTGCGCGCCGCGCTGCAGGACGTGGCCCGGCTGGTGATGGACGTGTACGGCGAGCAGCTGCGCGCCCCCCAGGCCGGCCTGGGGGCG
>NZ_BAAJYR010000414.1:0-3040 GCF_057546605.1 Acidovorax sp. KPB24-03
TCCCCTCGCCCAGCCCGGCGCGCACGGCCCTCGCCGCCTGCGCCCTGCTGGCCGGCTCCCTGGCCACGGCCCAGACCAGCACGCCACAGGATGCGGCCACCGCAGCCGCGACCGCGCCCCGAGTGGTTGCGATGGATGCCCCCGCAGGCCGCACGCGCGCCGAGGTGATCGCCGAGCTGCAATGCGCGCGGGCCTCGGGCGAACTGGAGGCCATGGCGATGCAGTCCTACGGCATGCCCACCCCGCCCGTGAACCGGGCCGTGCCCGAATGCGCCGCAGCGGGCGGCACGGCCGTGGCCGGCAGCGCCGCCTCGCGCCCCGGCCCCATGAGCCGCGGCGGGCCGTGCTTCAGGCCGGCACGGGCACTAGGAAGTCGCGGCTGATGCCCGCGCCCAGTTCGTTCACCCGGTCCAGGAACTGCGTGAGGTACGCATGCAGCCCGGTGGACAGGATCTCGTCGATGCGGCCGTAGCGCAGGTCGGCCAGCAGCCGGCCCGCCTTGCGCTGGGTCTCCGACGACTGGTCGTTGGCCACCACCGCGAGGTTCTCACCCACCTCGTGCAGGCTGGCGTGCAGCGAGCGCGGCATGTCGCGGCGCAGGATGAGCAGGTCGGCCACGCGCTCGGGCGTGATGACGTCGCGGTACACGCGGCGGTACACCTCGAACGCCGACACGCTGCGCAGGATGGCGCTCCAGTGGTAGAAGTCGAACTCCTGCGGCGCGGCGCGGCTGCGGTCGCGCGTGCCCGAGCCGTGGAAATCGCTCTGCACCGCGTGGAACTTCACGTCCAGCAACCGCGCAGTGTTGTCCGAGCGTTCGAGGAACGTGCCCAGCCGCAGGAAATGGAACGCCTCGTCCTGCAGCATGGTGCCCAGCGTCACCCCGCGCGACAGGTGCGAGCGGTACTTGACCCATTCGAAGAACTGGCCCGGATCGCGCTCGAACAGGCTGCCTTCGAGCTGGCGGTGCAGTTCCAGCCAGGTCTGGTTCTGCGTCTCCCACACCTCGGTGGTGAGCGCCCCGCGCACGGCCCGGGCGTTCTCGCGCGCGGCGCGCAGGCACGACAGGATGGACGACGGGTTGTTGCCATCGCGCACCATGAACTCCAGCACCCCTTCGCGCGTGACCTCGCCGTGCCGCGCGGTATAGGCGGGGATCAGCTCGCTGATCGACAGCAGGCCCAGCCAGCTCTCCTGCGCCACGTCGGCCGACTGCGGGAGCAGCGAGGTCTCGTAGCTCACGTTGAGCATGCGGGCGGTGTTTTCCGCCCGCTCGGTATAGCGGGACATCCAGAACAAGTGATCGGCAGTGCGGCTCAGCATGCGGTCTCCCCGGCAGAAATTTCGAAACGAAGGGTCTGATGCGTCATGCAACGCTCCCTTCTTCTCCCAGCACCCAGGTGTCCTTGGTGCCCCCGCCCTGCGATGAATTCACCACGAGCGAGCCCTCCTTGAGCGCGACGCGCGTCAGGCCGCCGGCGGCCATCTGCACCTTCTGGCCGCTCAGCACGAAGGGGCGCAGATCGATGTGGCGCGGGGCGATGCCCGACTCCACGTAGGTCGGGCAGCTGGAGAGCGACAGCGTGGGCTGGGCGATGTAGCCCGAGGGGTTGGCCAGCACCGCGGCGCGGAACTCCTCGATCTCGGCTTTCGTCGCGGCCGGACCGATCAGCATGCCGTAGCCGCCGGCGCCGTGCACTTCCTTCACGACCAGTTCGTGCAGGTGGTCCAGCACGTAGGCCAGGTCGTCGGGCTTGCGGCACACCCAGGTGGGCACGTTGGCGAGGATGGGCTCCTCGCCCAGGTAGAAGCGGATCATGTCGGGCACGTAGGGGTACACCGACTTGTCGTCGGCGATGCCCGTGCCCACGGCGTTGCAGATCGCCACGTTGCCTGCGCGGTAGGCGTTCATGAGACCCGCGCAGCCCAGGGTGGAGGTGGGGCGGAAGACCTGGGGGTCGAGAAAGTCGTCGTCCACGCGGCGGTAGATCACGTCCACCTGCTTGAGGCCGCGCGTGGTGCGCATGTACACGAAGTTGTCCTTGACCACGAGGTCCTGGCCCTCGACCAGTTCCACGCCCATCTGCTGCGCGAGGAAGGCGTGCTCGAAGTACGCGCTGTTGTACATGCCGGGCGTGAGCACCACCACCGTCGGCTGCGCCGTGGCGGCGGGGGCGCTCGCGCGCAGGGTGTCCAGCAGCAGGTCGGGATAGTGGGCGACCGGCGCCACGCGGTGCGTGCGGAACAGCTCCGGGAAAAGCCGCATCATCATCTTGCGGTTTTCCAGCATGTACGACACGCCCGAGGGCACGCGCAGGTTGTCTTCCAGCACGTAGTAGATGCCGTTGCCGCTCGCGTCCGGGGCGCGCACGATGTCGATGCCGGCGATGTGCGCGTACAGATCGCGCGGCACGTCCACGCCGGCCATCTCGGGCCGGTACTGGGCGTTCTTGAGGATCAGGTCCGAGGGGATGATGCCGGCGTGCAGGATGTCCTGGCCGTGGTAGACGTCGTGGATGAAGCGGTTGAGCGCCGTGACGCGCTGCACCAGCCCCTGCTGCATGCGCGCCCACTCGTGCGCGGGGATGATGCGGGGGATCAGGTCGAAGGGAATGAGCCGCTCGGTGCCGGCGCCGTCCTCGTCCTTGGCGCCGTACACCGCGAAGGTGATGCCCACCCGGCGGAAGATCATCTCGGCCTCGGCGCGGCGCGCCTGCATGGCCTCGTCTGGCTGGCCCGACAACCATTGGCCGTAGCGCTTGTAGTGGGGGCGCACGTCGCTGCCGTCGAACGGCAGCATCGTGTACATCTCATCGAACTTCTGCATAACTGGTGCCTCCTGCAACCAGCATAGCAAGTTGTGAGCCGGGTTTTGGCGACTGGCGGGCCCGGGCGCGTTTTACCGCTCGCACGCCGGGGTGATGGCGCGCCGTCCTCACGGCAACGGGGCAGGCGCGTGGTGCCAGTAGCGCCGGCCCGCGTCGCGTTCGCACCGCCATTGTCCGGGCGCCTCGGACGCCCAGGTGGCGGCACCGCAGCG
>NZ_BAAJYR010000415.1:0-3036 GCF_057546605.1 Acidovorax sp. KPB24-03
CCAGTGGCCTGCTGGTCAAGGTGGGCGACGACGACGACGCGGAAACCCTGCAGGCCGCGCTGGAGCCACACGGCGCGCAAGCCGCCTTCTATTACCGCCGGCTCATCATCGAGGACCTGATCCCGCAGCCCGTGCCCTGACCGGGCGAGCAGCATGCACCGGACTGACCGGCAAGGCACCTTGGACTTTTGGCGCCCCTGCCGATATTAGTTCGCCATGGCCTGCCTCACTGCGTCGTCTGCCGGATGCGCCCCTCTCGCGATGGGGACGCCGGGCATGGCCTTCCCGCAGGGCTGGCGCCGCCCGCCACCGAACATCGGCATTCCTTCCTGGTGACTGCATGGACACGCCGACTCCCCTGCAAGGAAACCGTCGGCGCCCGTGGACGTCCGGCCTCACCGGCCCCTTCATTGCGATCCTGATCCTGCAGGCCGTCGTGGCCTCCGCCAGCCTGTATGTGCTGTCCACCGTGCGCGCGTTCGTCGCAGGCGAGAGCCAGTGGACCAAGGGCCAGAAGGACGCCATCCACCACCTGGGCCAATACGTCGCCACGGGCGAGGGGCGCTTGTACGAGCAGTTCCAGCAGGCCTTGCAGATTCCCCTGGCCGACCGGGAGGCACGGTTGCTCATCGAGGCCCCCGAGCCCGATCTGGCCGGCGCCCGCGACGCGTTCCTGCGCGGCGGCAACCACCCGAGCGACGTGACGGGGCTGATCTGGATGCTCCACCTGTTCCGGGACCACGACATCCTGCGCGAGCCCATCCGGCACTGGATGCTGGGCGACGAATACCTGCAGCGGCTGGACGCCCTGTCGCGCGAGATCCGTGCCGGCTATGTGGCCGGGGGCGTGACGCCCGACATGGTGCAGCGCTGGCAGCGTCAGGTCGATGAGATCGACGTCGGCGTCACGCCGGCCGCCACCGACTTCAGCGCGGCGATGGGCGACAGCTCGCGGCGCATCATGGGGTGGCTCCTGTGGCTGAACGTGGCCACGGTGCTTGCGCTGATCGCCCTGACCCTGGCGCACACCCGCCAGTTGATGGGACAACGCCGCCAGGTCGAGGCCACGCTGGAGGCCGAGCGCGAACAGGCGCATACCACCCTGGCGGCCATCGGCGACGGCATCGTCACCACCGATCTGCACGGCAACGTGCGCTACATGAACCCCGCCGCGGAAAGCCTGCTGGCCCGCGCCGGCCAGGACAGCCTTGGGATGCCGCTGGCGCAACTGCTGCACACGGGCCCCCCAGACGGCGCCAAGGCCACCGGCAGCGCCGAGCCACCCGCCACCCACGGCAGCAGCATCACCCAACTGCTCGAGCGCGCGCTGCACGGCACCGTCGGGCTGCACGACGAACACCCGCACCGCATCGTGCGGCCGGACGGCAGCACGGTGCCCGTCACTTTGGTGGGATCGCCGCTGATGAACCAGGGCCATTTGGCCGGCGCCGTGCTGGTGCTGCACGACGTGACGCGCGAGCAGCAGTATCTGGAGCAGCTTGCGTGGCAGGCCAGCCACGACACGCTCACCGGCCTGGCGAACCGGCGCGAGTTCGAGCGGCGCCTGGGCCAGATGCTGGCGCGGCCGCGGTCCTCCGAGGTGGCGGGCGCGCTGCTGTACATCGATCTGGACCAGTTCAAGGTGATCAATGACACCTGCGGCCACCCCGCGGGCGACGAGATGCTGCGCGAGGTCTGCCGCATGCTGCAGCGCGGCCTGCGAGAGGGCGACACGCTGGCGCGGCTGGGCGGGGACGAGTTCGGTGTGCTGCTGCACGATTGCCCCCAGGAGGTGGCCGAGCGGATCGCCGAGCAGATCCGCCACCATGCGCAGGAGCTGCGGCTGCCCTGGGGTGCCCGCACCCTGCGCACGGGCCTGAGCATCGGTCTCGTGCACCTGACGGCCGACCTCACCAGCCTGCAGGAGGTGCTGCGCGTGGCCGACATGGCCTGCTACGGCGCCAAGGAGCGCGGGCGCAACACGGTCTATGTCTACCAGCCACAGGACGCGGCCATGTCGCGCCACCTGGACGACATGCACTGGGTGCAGCGCATTCGCCAGGCGCTGGAGCAGGAGCAGGACCACTTCCAACTCTACATGCAGGAGATCGCCCCGCTGCGGGCGCCGAACGATGGCGGCATTCATGTGGAGGTGCTGCTGCGCCTGCAGGGGGACGGCGGCCAGGCGATCTTCCCTGGCGAATTCGTGCCAGCCGCAGAGCGCTTCGGCCTCGCACAGGCCCTGGACCGGTGGGTGGTCGAGCACACCTTTGCCGCACTGGCCGAGCGCCGCCGGCAGCAGCCGCAGGAGCGCCCCATCACGCTGTGCGCCATCAACCTGTCCGGCACCAGCGTGGGCGACGAGAGCCTGCTGGAGTACCTGCGCGACCAGATGGCCCGCTACGGCGTGCAGGCCAACCAGCTGTGCTTCGAGGTGACCGAGACCGCGGCCATCGCCCACCTGCCCAACGCGATCCGCCTGATCCGCGAGCTCAAGCAGCAGGGCTGCCATTTCGCGCTGGACGACTTTGGCGCGGGCATGTCTTCGTTCACCTACCTGCGGCATCTGCCGGTGGACTATCTCAAGATCGACGGCGCCCTGGTGCGCGACATGCTGGAGGACCCGGCCAACCGGGCGATGGTGGAGATGGTCAACCACATCGGCCACGTGATGGGCAAGCAGACGATCGCCGAGTTCGCCGAGACGCCGGCCATCGTGGAGGCGCTGCGCGCCATGGGCGTGGACCATGCACAGGGCCATGCCATCAGCCGCCCGGAGCCGATGCCACGGGCCGCCGTCCAGGGCACCGCCCCGGCAGGCGGGCTGGGCGCGGCGGCGCCGGAGGGCTCAGCGCCCCTTGCGGAACGTTTTACCGGAAGGGGTCCCGCCGGCGGGCTTGCCGGCTAGGCCGGCGCGGGGCGGCAGGCCGGTGTGCTGGGTCAGCATGGCGGCCGGCCACGGGCTGCTGCGCGGCCTTGTTGAACGCCACGCCCTTGGCCGGCGTGCCTTGCGTTGTGGCGCCACCGGGGCCACGG
>NZ_BAAJYR010000416.1:0-3030 GCF_057546605.1 Acidovorax sp. KPB24-03
CGGCGTGGTCGGGCCGCAGCGCGAGCGCAGGGCGTCGATGGCCGCTTGCCGCGCTGCAGCGTCGTCGATGCGGGCGGCGTGCCGGGTCAGCATCTGCTGCGCCAGGT
This sequence comes from Acidovorax sp. KPB24-03, assembly GCF_057546605.1. Lineage (NCBI taxonomy): Bacteria > Pseudomonadati > Pseudomonadota > Betaproteobacteria > Burkholderiales > Comamonadaceae > Acidovorax > Acidovorax sp. KPB24-03. Next base: position 108 of record NZ_BAAJYR010000416.1, read on the forward strand.
CCAGCAGCTTGGTGTTGAGCGTGGTGCCGGCCGCTTCGAGCAACTGCGCCACCGCGCCGCCGGGATCACCCGACAGGCTGAGCGCCACCGCGTTCTCGGCGGCCTTGTTGATCTGGGGCAGGCAGCCGCGCACGATGTCCGAGTAGTCGGGGTGGACCAGGCAGGCATTGGCCATCAGCTCGCACAGGCCGCGCGTGTTGGCGTAGCGCATGCCGATGGCGGTGACCCACGCCGGTCCCTCCTGCAGGTCGATCGAGGTGGCCGCCAGCACGGCCAGCAGGCTGCTCAGGTTGCAGGCGGCTTCGTAGTCGAAATCGCCGATGCCGATCTCGCGCGCCATGGAGCGCACCCCCGCCACGGCCTGGGCGAACTGGCGCTGCTGGATCTGCTGCAGCGCCGCCACGATTTCGCTGAAGCGCTGCACGCGGCGGCTGTCGCCATGGCGCTCCAGGATGCGCACGAAGTCGGCCATGCAGCGTTCCAGGCCCTTGCGGTCGTTGCCCGCGAAGTGCGCGAAGGCCAGCAGCACCAGCGACTGGTAGTCGAACAGCTTGGAGTCGATGCCCAGCACCGCGGCGCGCGACAGGGCCTTGGCCGCCGTTTCGCGGTCGCCCATGTAGTGGGCCATCATGCCGAGCTTTTGCAGGCGCACCACCGAGTCCGGCGTGAGGCCGCTGGCCGTGCGGTAGGTGGCCATGGCGTCCTCGAAATGGCCCATCTCGACCTGCGCGCGCCCCAGCACGTCATACGCGTCGGCGAACGAGGCGTCCTCCCCGATCAGGCCCTGCAAGGTGGTGATGGCCCGCGGCGCCTGGCCGGACTCGATCTGCGCCCGCGCCACCCCCAGTTTGGCCCAGGGCAGGGCGCGCGCCTCGATCACCGCCTCGAACAGGGTGCGGGCCTCGTCGTGCCGCGCCAGGCGCAGCAGCAGCTCGGTGCCGATGCGCGCGGCATACAGCCAGTAGGGCTTGCGCGCCTCGAAGCGCTCCACGCACAGCTGCGCGGCGGCCTCGAAGTCTTCCCGCCCGATGGCATCGAAGATCGGGCGCAGGTGGGTCTTGCGCAGGCGCGCCAGGCCCAGCCGCTCGAACAGCGCGCTGGGCGTGAAGGGCTTGAGCAGGTAGCCGTCCAGCGCGGATTCGGCCGCCTCGGCCACCGCGGCGTAGGAGGCCTCGGCGGTGACCATGAAGAACACGGTGGAAAACGGCAGCATCTGGGCGCGCCGCAGGTCGTCCAGCAGCGTCTGGCCGGACTGCCCGGATTCGGCGAAATACTGCTCGCACAGCACGTAGTCGAACACGGTGTGCTCCAGCCGGCTGCGCGCGTCCTGCACCCTGCTGCACTGCACCACGCGGTGGATGCCGTACTCGCGCAGCTGCGCCACCAGGATGCTGCGCGAGGTCGCGTTGCTGTCGATCACCAGCGCCTGGGATTCCGTGGAGTCTGGTTCTTTGGCGGTGGCCATGGCGGTGCGGCGCGCGTCCCGTTGAGCAAAGAGCACAGTGTAGGCCGCGCGGCGCGGGCCCGAGGGTGGAAAAAAGCCCCTTCCCGCAGGCTGACACCGGAACGACGCGCGCCTGCGACACAATCGCGCCATGGACCCCTCCGACATCCTGCGCGTTGCCACCTACAACATCCACAAGGGAGTACAGGGCCTGGGCCCAGCCCGCCGCCTGGAGATCCACAACCTGGGCCATGCCGTCGAGCAGCTCGACGCCGACATCGTCTGCCTGCAGGAGGTGCGCAAGATGCACCGCCGCGAGCAGCAGTACTTCCAGCGCTGGCCCGACATGCCCCAGGCCGAGTTCCTGGCGCCCGAGGGCTACGAGGCGGTGTACCGCACCAACGCCGTCACCCGCCATGGCGAGCACGGCAATGCGCTGCTGTCGCGTTGGCCGGTGATCGGGCACCGGCACGAGGACATCTCCGACCACCGCTTCGAGCAGCGCGGCCTGCTGCATGTCGAGGTCGAGATCCACGGCCGCCGCGTGCATGCCATCGTGGTGCACCTGGGCCTGATCCCCGGCAGCCGCGTGCGCCAGGTGGCGCAGTTGCAGCGTTTCATCGCCCGCGAGGTGCCGCCGGACGAGCCGCTGGTGGTGGCCGGCGATTTCAACGACTGGGGCCTGCAGGTCAAGCGCGCGCTGGCGGCCTGCGGGCTGTACGAGTACGAGGAGGCGCCCCGCACCTTCACCTACCCGGCACGCCTGCCCATGGTGCAGCTCGACCACGTGTACGTGCGCGGGCTCACGCCGCTCGGCCTGCACGTGCCGCGCGGGCGCATCTGGTGGCGCATGTCGGACCACCTGCCGCTCATCGCCGAGTTCCGCCTGTGAGCCGCGGGGGGCTTTGAGCCATGTCGCATGCCGCCGTGCTCGGCGCGGACCACCGCGTCCGCTTGCTGCAGGGGTCCGAGGAGCTGTTCGCGGCCCTCGTGGCCGACATGGACGCCGCCACGTCCGACATCCAGTTCGAGACCTACATCTTCGACTGCACCGGCACCGGCGCCGCCATTGCCGAGGCGCTGGTGCGCGCGGCCGAACGCGGCGTGCGCGTGCACCTGGTGGTGGACGGCGTGGGCACCGGCTCGCTGCCCGGCCCGTGGCCCGAGCGCTTCCAGGCCGCGGGCGTGCAGATGCAGGTGTATTCGCCGGTCGGCACGCTGGGCCTGCTGCTGCCGCACCGCTGGCGCCGGCTGCACCGCAAGCTGTGCGTGGTGGACGGCTGCGTGCTATTTTGCGGCGGCATCAACGTGCTGGACGACCTGCACGACCCCAACCACGGCGTGCTGGAAGCCCCGCGCTTTGATTTCGCGGTGCGTGCCGAGGGCCGGCTGGTGGAGCAGGCCGACGAGGCCATGCAGCACGTGTGGTGGCGGCTCAAGGCGGTGCGCGACGCGCGCCGCCACCGCCTGGCCGATGCG
>NZ_BAAJYR010000417.1:0-3016 GCF_057546605.1 Acidovorax sp. KPB24-03
CCCCCGCCAAGAAGGTGACGGCTGCGAAGAAGGCAGCAGCGCCGGCCAAGAAGGCCGCTGCTCCGGCCAAGAAAGCCGCAGCGCCAGCGAAGAAGGCAACGGCCGTGAAGAAGTCGGCTGCACCGGCCAAGAAGGCCGCTGCACCGGCGGCCAAGAAGGCCAGCGCCAAGCCAGCGACCGCGACCAAGAAGGCCGTGACGTCGGCGAAGAAGACCTCGGCCGCACCTGCTGCCAAGAAGCCTGCCGCAGCACCGGCCGCCAAGAAGGCCGCCGCGCCCAAGAAAGCCGCCAAGGCCCCTGCGCCCGCGCCTGCAGCCCAGACCACGCTGAACCCCCAGGCCGCCTGGCCCTTCCCCACGGGTGGCAAGCCGTAAGGCCCACGTCCACGGGAAGTCCCGCCAACCCGGTGCCCTGCACCGGGTTTTTTTTATGCCTGCTGCACACGCATCGTGCCGCAGCAGGCCTGTGCCCTCGGCTTACTCGGGGTGGAAGTCGACCACGTAGTTCTGCGGCCCGCGCTGCGCGATCTTGAGCGCGCCCATGCGGTTGCCCAGCGCGGCGCAGCGCACCAGGGGCCAGTCCCGCTCCAGGCCGAAGAGCAGCGCGCCCCGCCAGGCGTCACCGCAGCCGGTGGGGTCCACCACCTCGGCCGGCGCCGCGACCGGCACGTTGGTGCGCTCGCCGTTCTCCCAGACGTCGCAGCCCTCGGCGCCCAGCGTGACGACAAGGCCACGCACCTTGCGGGAGATGTCCTGCAGGCTCCAGCCCGTGCGCTCGCACAGCATGCGGCCTTCGTAGTCGTTCACGGTGATCCACGTGGCCTGCTCGATGAACTGCGCCAGTTCCTGGCCGTTGAACATGGGCAGGCCCTGGCCCGGATCGAACACGAACGGAATGCCCGCCTCGACCAGTTGCGCGGCGTGCTGCAGCATGGCGTCGCGGCCATCGGGCGCGATGATGGCCAGGCGCACGTCAGGCTCGGCCACGATGCGCGAGCGGTGGGCCTGCATCATGGCACCGGGGTGGAAGGCCGTGATCTGGTTGTTGTCGCGGTCGGTCATGATCATCGCCTGGGCCGTGTAGAGGTCATCCACCTGCCCCACGTGGCGCGTGTCGATGGCCAGGCTGCGCAGGCGCTCCTGATAGCCGGCGCCGTCGCTGCCCAGCATGGCCATGGGCACCGGATCGCCGCCCAGCAGCTTCAGGCTGTAGGCGATGTTGCCGGCGCAGCCGCCGAAGTCCCGGCGCAGGGAAGGCACGAGGAACGAGACGTTCAGGATGTGCAACTGGTCCGGCAGTATCTGCTCGGCGAAGCGGCCCTCGAAAGTCATGATGGTGTCGAACGCCAGGGAACCGCAAATCAAGGCAGCCATAACAAATCCGGTGAAGAAGAAAAGATCCGAAGATCAGGGATAGAAAGCCAGAACACGGTAGCCGGAGACGCGCGCGCCGCCCGTGGCCACCACCATGGGCAAGGTGCCGCTCCATTCGCCGCCGGGCGCGATCTCCGCGGGAGCCCCCAGGTCCTGGGGCTGCAGCACGCGGCGCAGCACCGGCCGGTCCTGCGTGTCGGTCAGCGTGAGCTCCACCGACGGCATGGCCACGGCAAAGCCGGCACGGCTCTTGATGGACAAGGCCAGCTGGTACGAGTCGCCCCGTCCCTTGTTGAAGGACGAGCTGTCGATCACCACTTCGGTGATGCGGCGCGGGGCGGCGATGGCGCATTGCAGCGGCACGCACAGCGCCTGGAGGATGGGCCGCGCACCGGGGTACTGCGATGCCAGCCGGTCGCGCTCCTGCACCGCCATCTGCAGGCCAAGGCCTGCGGCCAGGGCCATCAGCAGCAGGGCCAGGCCGGCCCGCACCGCCGGCTTGCCCCAGAAGGCCTTGCGGCGCGCGGCGCGCATGAAGCCCGGCTCATCGGCGGCCGTGGCATGCACCGCATCGTCGTCTTCGTCATCGTCTTTCGCAGGCGAGTGCAGCGGCGGGCGGTGAACGGAAGGCTGCGCACCGGCCAGGGCCGCGGAGGCGATGGCCGCTTCTGCCGGCAACGCCACCACGCCCTCCAGCCCACCACCGGCCTGCGTGGCAATGGCCACCGGATCGGTGTCGGCATCGATGGCTTCCAGGGCCATGTCCATGGCCACCGCCTTGGCGATGGCATCGTCGGTCGAAGCCTGCCGCCCGTGGCCGTCCGGCACATCGGCGGCGGCGAGCAGCGGCCCATCGTCCAGATCCTCGGGCCATTCGGAATCGCGCAACTCGGCGAAGGGCAGTTCATAGCCCGCTGGCTCCGGTGGCGGTGCGCTGTGCGCGCGCCCTGCCACAGCCGCTTCATCCTGCGGGGGTGTCGAGGCGGCGGGCACCGCACCGATGGGCCGTTCAGCGGCAGCCACCGATCCCGGCAAGGCCCATCCCGATGGCAGTGGAGGTAGAACGGGCTTGGCCGGCGCGGCAGTGGAATCCGTCGCGCTCGAGCGGGTTCGCCAAACCAGCGGAGACGCAGGCTCCAGGCTCCAGTCGGCGGGCGGCTCCACGCCCGGCGCCGCCAGCGGCCGCGCCGTGAGATAGCTCGGCACCGGCGGCGGCTCCGGCACCTCCAGTGGCGCGGGCGGGGCGGGGTCGTCCATCGGCAGCGGTGCGGTTGGCGCTGGCGTTGGGGGGAATGAAGAATGTGGCGGTGCCGGGGCCACAGAGGCGGTGGGCCCGCGTGGCACGCCGGGCGCGGACGCTGTTGGAGAGGGTTGCGGCACGCTCGCCGCGCCAGCCCCCCAGGCCCGTTCGGCAGGCGCCGGCGGCCGCACGGCCGCGCGCGGAGCTTCGGGAATGGCCATCTCCGGCAGCAGGTCCTGCGACGCCGAGCGCACCAGATGGGCCGCCGCATCGAAGACTTCCTTGCACTGCCCGCACCGCACCCACCCATCGGAGATGCGCAACTGGTCCGCGACGACCTTGAAGGTCGTGCCGCAGGCGGGCAGCGTGTGATCTGGCTCATCGGCTCGGGATTGTAGGTGGG
>NZ_BAAJYR010000418.1:0-3002 GCF_057546605.1 Acidovorax sp. KPB24-03
CGGCCCCGCCCCCGCGCCCGTGCCCCGGCGGGCATCCCATCCCCACGCCCGCGCCGCGCGGGCAGGAATCTTTTCCATGCAGTTTTCCTCCCGCGCCGAGCGCATCGAACCGTTCTATGTGATGGAAGTGGCCAAGGCCGCCCAGGCCCTGGCGCGCGAGGTCGCCGGCACGCGCGAGCCGATGATCTTCCTGAACATCGGCGAGCCCGACTTCACCGCGCCGCCGTTGGTGCAGGAGGCGGCCGCCCGCGCCGTGCAGCGCGGCACCACGCAATACACCAACGCCCTGGGCCTGGAGCCGCTGCGCGAGCGCATCAGCGGCTGGTATGCCGACCGCTTCGGCGTGCAGGTGCCGGCCCGGCGGATCGTGGTCACGGCGGGGGCCTCGGCCGCGCTGCAGCTCGCTTGCCTGGCCCTCATCGATGCGGGCGACGAGATCCTCATGCCCGACCCGAGCTACCCGTGCAACCGCCACTTCGTGAGCGCGGCGGAAGGCAAGGCGGTGCTCATTCCCACCACGGCAGAAGAGCGCTACCAGCTGAGCGCCGCCAAGGTCGAGGCGGCCTGGGGGCCGAAGACGCGCGGCGTGCTGCTGGCCTCGCCCTCCAACCCCACCGGCACCTCGATTGCGCCCGAGGAACTGCGCCGCATCCATGCGGCCGTGCAGTCGCGCGGCGGGGTGACGCTGATCGACGAGATCTACCTGGGCCTGTCGTACGAGGAGCGCTTCGGCCACACGGCGCTGGCCATCGACGAGAACGTCATCAGCATCAACAGCTTCAGCAAGTACTTCAACATGACCGGCTGGCGCCTGGGCTGGATGGTCGTGCCCGAGGCCATGGTGCCGGTGGTCGAGCGGCTGGCGCAGAACCTGTTCATCTGCGCCAGCACCGTGTCGCAGCATGCCGCCCTCGCCTGCTTCGAGCCCGAGAGCATTGCCGAATACGAGCGCCGCCGCGCCGAGTTCAAGGCCCGGCGCGACTACTTCATTCCCGCGCTGCAGGCGCTGGGCCTGCCGGTGCCCGTGGTGCCGGACGGCGCCTTCTACGCCTGGGCCGACTGCACGCAGGCCGCCGAGCGCCTGGGCGTTTCGGGCAGCTGGGACTTCGCCTACGAGGTGATGCGCCGCGCCCACGTGGCCGTCACGCCGGGCCGCGACTTCGGCGCGTTCGAGCCGCAGCGCTTCGTGCGTTTTTCCACGGCCAATTCGATGGCGCAGCTGGAAGAATCCGTGGCCCGCCTGCGCACGCTGCTCGGATGAAGGCCGGCATGGCAACGGAGAACGCCCCCCCTCGGGCCTCGGCCCCGTTCGAGTGGCCCCTGCGCATCTACTGGGAGGACACCGACGCCGGTGGCATCGTGTTCTATGCCAACTACCTCAAGTTCTTCGAGCGTGCCCGCACCGAATGGCTGCGTTCGCTGGGCCTGGGGCAGCAGAACCTGCGGGAACTCACGGGCGGCATGTTTGTCGTAACGGACGCGCGCCTGCGCTACCTGCGGCCGGCGCGCCTCGACGATGAACTGATTGTTACGGCCTCTTTGCAAGAGGGTGGCCGCGCATCCCTGACAATACGCCAGCAAGCGCTCCTGAAACCAGAGCAAATGATCGAATCCCAGCCCGTGCTACTGTGTGAAGGCACCATCCGCATCGGATGGGTCGATGCCGCCACCCTGCGTCCCGCACGCATCCCGGGCCCCCTTCTGGAACAACTCTCATCATGAACTCCCAAGACATGTCCATCCTGAATTTGGTGCTCAACGCCAGCTGGGTGGTACAGCTCGTCATGCTGCTGCTGATCGGCGTGTCCGTGGCCAGTTGGGCCGCGATCTTCCGCAAGCTGTTCGCCCTGAAGCGCGTGAAGTCGCTCAACGAAGACTTCGAGCGCGAGTTCTGGTCGGGCACCAGCCTGAACGACCTGTACTCCAGCGCCGCGCAGAACGCCAAGAACGCCGGCCCCATGGAACGCATCTTCGCCAGCGGCATGCGCGAGTACCAGAAACTGCGCGAGCGCCGCATCTCGGACGCCGGCACGCTGCTCGACGGCGCCCGCCGCGCGATGCGCGCCAGCTTCCAGCGCGAGATGGACGTGGTCGAGTCCAGCCTGTCCTTCCTGGCCTCCGTGGGCTCCGTCTCGCCGTACGTGGGCCTGTTCGGCACCGTGTGGGGGATCATGCATGCCTTCACCGGCTTCGCCGGCATGGAGCAGGTCACCCTGGCCACCGTCGCCCCGGGCATCGCCGAAGCGCTGGTGGCCACGGCCATCGGCCTGTTCGCCGCCATTCCGGCCGTGATCGCCTACAACCGCTTCGCGCGCGACATCGACCGCGTGGCCATTCAGCAGGAGACCTTCATCGAGGAGTTCTCCAACATCCTGCAGCGCAACCTGGGCGCGCAGCCCACGTCGTCCGCCTCGGGCCACTGAGCAGCACAGGAGACAGCAGCATGCCCGCAATGGCTTCACGCGGCGGCGGCCGGCGCCGCACCATCAACGAAATCAACATGGTGCCCTTCATCGACGTGATGCTGGTGCTGCTCATCATCTTCATGGTGACTGCGCCCATGCTCACGCCCAGCGCCATCAACGTGCCCTCCGTCGGCAAGGGCGCCAAGCCGCCCAAGTCGTTCGGCCAGGTCATCATCCAGAAGGACGGCAGCCTGCAGCTCAAGACCGGCGACGCCGAGCGCCCGATCACCCTACAGGGCCTGGGCGCCGCCGCCAAGGCCTGGCAGGCCACGCAGCCGCCCGATACGCCCATCCTCATCAGCGCCGACAAGACCGTGACGTACGAAACCGTGGTGAAGGCCATGGATGCGTTGCAGAGGGCGGGCGTGCAGCGCGTGGGCCTGTCGGTCAAGTCCGGCGGCTGACGGGGCCCTCGCCGCCCTCGATCCTTCGCACCGTTTTCGCTTTTTTTTCGATCGCATGCACGCCTCCAACGACCGCGACCAGTTCGCCCCCACCCGTCCGCCCGGGCGCCTGCGCGCCGTGGCGCTGGCCGTG
>NZ_BAAJYR010000419.1:0-2995 GCF_057546605.1 Acidovorax sp. KPB24-03
CGCCGCGCCCCTCCGTGCCCACGCCCATGAACCTGTCGCGCCCCTTCGTCGAGCGCCCGGTCGCCACCGTGCTGCTGACCATCGGCATGGCGCTGGCGGGCATCGCCGCGTTCTTCGTGCTGCCGGTGGCGCCGCTGCCGCAGGTGGACTACCCGGCCATCTCGGTGTCGGCCAGCCTCGCGGGCGCCAGCCCCGAGACCATGGCCACCAGCGTGGCCACGCCGCTGGAGCGCCGCCTGGGCGTGATCGCGGGAGTGAACGAGATGACCTCCAGCAGCTCCACCGGCTCGGCCCGCGTGAGCCTGCAGTTCGACCTGAGCCGCAACATCGACAGCGCTGCGCGCGAGGTGCAGGCGGCCATCAACGCATCGCGCGTGGACCTGCCGGCCACGCTGCGCAGCAACCCCACCTACCGCAAGCGCAATCCGGCGGATGCGCCCGTCATCATCCTCACGCTGACCTCCAAGACGCGCACACCGGGCGAGATCTACGACGCGGTCTCCAACGTGGTGAGCCAGCGCATCTCGCAGGTGGCGGGCGTGGGCGAGGTCGAGATCGGCGGCGGCTCGCTGCCCGCGGTGCGCGTGGAACTGCTGCCGTTCGCGCTCAACCGCTACGGCATCAGCACCGAGGACGTGCGCGCGGCCATCCAGGCCTCCAACGCCAACCGCCCCAAGGGCGCCATCGAAGGCGATGGCAAGCGCCTGCAGATCTACACGCCTTCGCCCTCGCGCAAGGCGTCCGACTACGCCTCGCTGGTGATCGCCTGGCGCAACAACGCCGCCGTGCGCCTGGGCGACGTCGCGCGCGTGGTCGATGGCGTAGAGAACACGCGCACGCTGGGCCTGTTCAACGGCGACCCGGCCATCATCGTGCTCATCACGCGCCAGCCGGGGGCCAACATCATCGACACGGTGGACGGCGTGCGCGCGCTGCTGCCCGACCTGCAGGCGCAGCTGCCGCAGGACATCCAGGTGTCGGTGGCGTCGGACAGCACCAATTCCATCCGCTCGTCGCTGCGCGAGATCGAGTTCACGCTCATGGTTTCCATCGCGCTGGTGGTGCTGGTGGTGGGCCTGTTCCTTCGCAAGGCGCGCGCCACGGTCATTCCGGCGGTGGCCACGGTGGTATCGCTGCTGGGCACCTTCGGCATCATGTATTTTCTGGGTTTCAGCCTGAACAACCTGAGCCTGATGGCCCTCACGGTGGCCACCGGCTTCGTGGTGGACGACGCCATCGTGGTGCTGGAGAACACCAGCCGCCACATCGAGGCCGGCATGGACCGCATGGCCGCGGCGCTGCTGGGCGCACGCGAGGTGGGTTTCACGGTGCTGTCGATCAGCCTGTCGCTGGTGGCGGTGTTCATCCCGCTGCTGTTCATGGACGGGCAGGTGGGGCGCCTTTTCCGCGAATTCGCGGTCACGCTGTCGGTGGCGGTGGCGATCTCGCTGGTGATCTCGCTCACCACCACGCCGATGATGTGCGCGTGGCTGCTGCGCTCGGAAGACCCCGCCCAGGCCAAGCCCCCCGGCCGCTTCGCGCGCTGGGCCGAGCGGGGCTACGACGGCATGCTGCGCGGCTACGCCCACAGCCTGGACTGGGCGCTGGCGAGCAAGGCGCTGGTCATGCTGGTGCTGCTGGCGGTGATCGGGCTCAACGTGTACCTGTTCACCAAGATTCCCAAGGGCTACTTTCCGCAGCAGGACAACGGCCAGCTCAACGGCGGCTTGCGGGCTGACCAGAGCATCTCCTCCGACGCCCTGGCGCGCAAGCTGCGCCAGGCGGTGGGCATCATCCGCAACGATCCGGCGGTGGACACGGTGGTGGGCTTTTCCGGTGGCGGGCGGGCGGGCGGGGGCTTTCTGTTCGTGAACCTGAAGCCCGTGGGCGAACGCGTCGACAGCAGCAACGCCGTGATCGGGCGCCTGCGGCCGCAGCTGGCGCAGATCACCGGCCTGCAGGTGTTCCTGAGCCCGGTGCAGGACCTGCGCATGGGCGGGCGCTCCAGCAATTCGACCTACCAGTACACCCTCAAGAGCGACAACCTGGCCGACATGCGGCTGTGGGCCACGCGCCTGGCCGAGCGCCTGAAGCAGGAAGCGCTGCTGACCGACGTGGACACCGACCAGGCCGACAACGGCGTGGAGACCTATGTGGAGGTGGACCGGGCCAGCGCCTCGCGCCTGGGCGTGAGCGCCTCGGCCATCGACAGCGCGCTCTACAACGCCTTCGGCCAGCGCTCGGTGGCCACCATCTACGGCGAGCTGAACCAGTACTCGGTCATCATGGAGTGGGCGCCGGAATACACCAAGGGCCCGCCGGCGCTGGCCGACATCTTCGTGGCGTCCAACCCGACCGGGGCCACCGGCACGGCCGCCAATCCGGGCCAGCGCGGCGCCTCCACGGGGCAGGTGCTGAGCAACACGGCATCGACCATGGTTCCGTTGAGCGCCATCGCCAAGGTGGTGGAGCGGGCCTCGCCCACCTCCATCAACCACCAGGACGGCGAACTGGCCACGACGATCTCGTTCAACCTGGACGGGAACACATCCCTGAGCCAGGCGAGACAGGTCATCGAGCAGGCGGAGGCCGACATCGCCATGCCCACCAACGTGCGCGGCAGCTTCCAGGGCACGGCCCTCGGGTTCCAGCAATCGCAGTCGCAGCAGTTCTTCCTGATCCTGGCGGCCATCGTGGTGATCTACATTGTGCTGGGCGTGCTGTACGAAAGCCTGATCCACCCCATCACCGTGCTGACCACCTTGCCCTCGGCCGGCGTGGGGGCGGTGCTGGCGCTGCTGCTGTTCAACATGCAGTTCACCATCATCGCGCTCATCGGCGTGTTCTTGCTGATCGGCATCGTGAAGAAGAACGCCATCCTCATCATCGACTTCGCGCTGGAGGCCGAGCGTGCCCGGGGCCTGTCGGCGCTGGAGGCGGTGCGCGAGGCCTGCATGCTGCGCTTTCGTCCCATCCTGATGACCACGCTGGCCGC
>NZ_BAAJYR010000420.1:0-2987 GCF_057546605.1 Acidovorax sp. KPB24-03
CCTGGCCGTTCTGGCGCGGCTGTGGGATGCGGCGCCGGCCCGGCGCTGGTGGGCGGCCAATGCTGCCGTCGCCGAACTGGAGACGACGCGGCCGGGCCTGGAATACGACGCCGAGGGCCTCAAGCACTGGCGCGAACGGCTGCGCCAGGCGGGCGAGGCCGAGGAGCGGGCGTGGGAGGAGCTGTCCACCCCGCCGTACTTCAGCCGGGTGGTGCGGCACGATCTCTCGCCGTTCGAACTGAGCGAGGTGCAGTCCGAACTGGCCCGCTGCCGCCCGGTGGCGAAATGCTGGATCGTGTGCAAGGCCCTGCGGGAGTTTCCGCAGCGGCGGGCCTACCTCGTCTTCGTGCTCCTGCCGGCCATGGACGATGAGGACCGCTACGGGCTGTGCCGCTGGCTGGAGCGAAACCTCAGCCTGCCCGGGCCCGCGCTCGTGCTGTGGGCGGGGGAGTCGCCCACGCTGCAGGAGATCGAGCGCTCGGCCTTCGCGCCAGTGCTGTCGAGATAGCACCGGCGAGGGCCCCGGCGGGCCGGGGTGGCGCCAGTGGGACAATCGGGCGATGCACCCCAAAGCCCTTCTGGACGCCTGCGCTGAACTCGTCAGGCTGACCTTGACCCTCGAACACCCCGCCGACGCGGTGGTGTCCCGTTTTTTCCGTGACAACCGCTCCCTCGGCCCGCGCGAGCGCGCCACCCTTGCCGAGACCGCCTACACGGTGCTGCGCAAGAAGCTGCTGTTCGAGCAGCTCGCCCGCTCGGGCAGCGGCCCCAAGGAACGGCGCCTGGCCATCCTGGGCTTCGCGCACAGCCAGGACGAGCAGGCCCGCCGCGCAGGCGCAGGCAATGCCTCCAGCGCGCGCGACTTCCTGCGCGGCGCCCTGAACGATCAGGAAAAGAACTGGCTCGACCAGTGCGATGCCGTGCCGGCGGACGACCTCATGGACCGCCACCGCCACAACCTGCCCGAGTGGCTGGTGGCGCCGCTCAAGAGCCAGCTGGGCGATGGCTTCTGGCCCCTGGTGGACAGCCTGTCGCAGAGCGCGCCGCTCGATCTGCGCGTGAACGCGCTGCAGGAAAAGCGGGCCGATGTGCAAAAGGAACTGGCCAAGGCCGGCATTTCGGCGCAGCCCACCCCGTACTCCCCCTGGGGCCTGCGCGTGGACGGCAAGCCCGCGCTCACCAAGCTCGATGCCTTCACGCGCGGCGCCGTCGAGGTGCAGGACGAAGGCTCGCAGTTGCTCGCGCTGCTGCTCGATGCCAAGCGCGGCGAGATGGTGGTCGACTTTTGTGCGGGTGCCGGCGGCAAGACGCTGGCCATCGGCGCGGCCATGCGCAATACCGGGCGCCTCTATGCCTTCGACGTGTCGGCCCACCGGCTCGACGCGCTCAAGCCCCGGCTGGCCCGCAGCGGCCTGTCGAACGTGCACCCCGCCGCCATCGCGCACGAGCGCGACGACCGCATCAAGCGCCTGGCCGGCAAGATCGACCGCGTGCTGGTGGATGCGCCGTGCTCCGGCCTGGGCACGCTGCGCCGCAACCCCGACCTGAAGTGGCGCCAGAGCCCCCAGGCGGTGCAGGAACTGGTGGCCAAGCAGACGGCCATCCTCGCCAGCGCCGCGCGCCTGCTCAAGCCGGGTGGCCGGCTGGTGTACGCCACCTGCAGCGTGCTGCCCGAGGAGAACGAGGCCATCGCGGAGGCCTTCGGTGCCGCGCACCCCGACTTCGTGCCGGCCGATGCGGGCGAGCTGCTCACCCAGCTCAAGGTGGAGCAGGCCGGCGCGCTGTGCAGCGGCGGGGAATCGGGCACTGGTTATCTGCGCCTTTGGCCCCATTTGCGCCAGACCGACGGTTTTTTTGCCGCCGTGTGGACGCGCAAGCCCTGAAAGCCCTGCCGCACACCCCCGCAAGACAACGGCGGTGTTGCGGGTATGCACGGCATCGTGCCTGCATCGCCCCCTAAAATCATTCAGCTGCCCTGAACGGGCCGCGATTTCATCTTGTTCGCTAGCGAAGGCTCCCTATGCTGTTACCCGACTGGGCTGTTCTGAACGCCGCCATCGACTGGCTGGGCCACGGCCTGTGGAACCTGTCGTGGTGGCAGGTGGTGCTGTACACGCTGTTCACCACGCACATCACCATCGCGGCGGTGACCATCTTTTTGCACCGCGCGCAGGCGCACCGCTCGGTGGAGCTGGGCCCGGTGCCTTCGCACTTCTTCCGCTTCTGGCTGTGGCTGGGCACCGGCATGGTGACCCGCGAGTGGGTGGCCATCCACCGCAAGCACCACGCCAAGTGCGAGACCGAGGAAGACCCCCACAGCCCGCAGACCCGCGGCCTGGACACCGTGATGTGGCGCGGAGCCGAGCTCTACCGTGCCGAGGCGAACAATGCCGAGACGGTGCGCAAGTTCGGCCACGGCACGCCCGACGACTGGGTGGAGCGCAACGTGTACAGCCGGTTCGCCTGGCAGGGCGTGGGCCTCATGCTCATCATCAACCTGGTGCTGTTCGGCGGCCTGGGCGCCACGGTGTGGGCCGTGCAGATGCTGTGGATTCCCTTCTGGGCGGCCGGCGTGGTCAACGGTATTGGCCACTTCTGGGGCTACCGCAACTTCGAGGCGCAGGACGCCAGCACCAACCTCGTGCCCTGGGGCGTGGTGATCGGCGGCGAAGAACTGCACAACAACCACCACACCTATCCGACCGCGGCCAAGTTTTCGGTCAAGCCCTATGAATTCGACATCGGCTGGATGTACATCTCCCTGATGCGCGCCGTCGGCTGGGCCACCGTCAAGAAGGTGCCGCCCAAGCTGCGCCTGGGCGCCGTGAAGCCGGTGGCCGACGAGCACACGCTGGAGGCGCTGATCGCCAACCGCTACGAAGTGATGGCCGGCTACGCCCGCGGCGTGCGCCAGGCCTGCCGCGAGGAGCTGGCGGCGCTCAAGGCGCGCAAGGCCGACGTCTCCGTGCTGCGCGCCGCGCGCCGCT
>NZ_BAAJYR010000421.1:0-2983 GCF_057546605.1 Acidovorax sp. KPB24-03
AGGTGCAGGCCGCGCACGCACGGCGCTACCGGGCAACCCCAGGTGCTTGGCCAGGCGCGGCATGGAGACGCCCTGCGGATCGTCCAGTTCGGCCAGTGCCGACAGCAGCGCCGGTGAGAGCCCGCCGTCATGGCCCACCGGCACGGGCGGCGTCAAATGGCCGCCACGGCCGCGGGTTCCGCGGCGGCGGCCGTGTCTGCAGCATCTGCCGCCCCGGCCGCATGCGGCACCAGCACCACGGGGATCGACTTGGAGGTCGGCGTGCCCGCATTCAGCGCCACCGACGACAGGGGCACGAGCGGATTGGTCTCGGGGTAATAGGCAGCGAGGTTGCCGCGGGGAATGTCGTAGGCCACGAGCTTGAAGCGGTCGGCGCGGCGCTCCTGGCCGTCGCTCCACACGGTCTGGATGTCCACCCAGTCGCCGTCCTTCAGGCCGAGGGACCGAATGTCCTCCTCGTGGATGAACACCACGCGCCGCTGGCCGAACACGCCGCGGTAGCGGTCGTCGTGGCCGTAGATGGTGGTGTTGTACTGGTCGTGCGAGCGCGTGGTGAGCAGCGTGAACACGACGGTGTCGCGCCGCAGCGCGCGGGCCTGGTGCGAGGGCGTGTCCACCGGCACGGGGTGGGCGACGAAGCTGGCCTTGCGGCCGGCCGTGGCCCAGACGCGCTCGCTGGCGGTATTGCGCAGCCGAAAGCCCCCGGGCACGGCCACGCGCTGGTTGAAGTCCTTGAAGTCGGCGAACACGGCTTCGATCTTGTCGCGGATGCGGGCGTAGTCCTCGATGAGCCACAGCCACGGGGTGCGGCTGCGCCCGCCGATCGTGGCCGCGGCCAGCCGCGCGACGATGGCGGGCTCGGACAGCAGCTGGTCCGAGGCCGGCGGGTTGATGCCCATGGACAGGTGCACCATGCTCATCGAGTCCTCCACCGTCACGCCCTGCGGGCCGCCAGCCTGCATGTCGATCTCGGTGCGGCCCAGGCACGGCAGGATGAGCGCCTCGCGCCCGTGCACGATGTGGCTGCGGTTGAGCTTGGTGGTCACGTGCACCGTCAGGTCGCAGCGGCGCAGCGCCTTCCAGGTCTCATAGGTATCGGGCGTGGCGGCGGCGAAGTTGCCCCCCAGGGCGAAGAGCACGCGCCCCTTGCCGTCCAGCATGGCCTGGATGGCTTCCACGGTATCGACGCCGGGCTCGCGCGGGGGCTCGAAGCCGAACACCTCCTGCAGCTTGTCCAGCAGCGCGGCCGGGGGCTTTTCCCAGATGCCCATGGTGCGGTCGCCCTGCACGTTGCTGTGGCCGCGCACGGGGCACGGGCCCGCGCCGGGCCGGCCGATGTTGCCGCGCAGCAGCAGCCAGTTGACGATCATCTGGATGGTGGCCACCGAGTGCATGTGCTGGGTGATGCCCATGCCCCAGCAGGCGATCACGCGCTGGGCATTGCGGTACACCTCGGCTGCGGCGCGGATCTGCGCCTCGGGCAGGCCGGACTCCTCTTCGAGCAAAGGCCACGATTCGGCGCGCAGATCGGCCAGCAGGCCGTCGATGCCGGTGGTGTGCTCGGCGATGAAGGCATGGTCGAGCACGCCGCCGTCGCGGTCCTCGATCTCGATCAGGTGCTTCATCATCCCCTTGACCAGGGCCAGATCGCCCCCCACGCGCAGCTGGAAGTAATGCGTGCTGATGGGTGTCGAGCCCAGCGTGGCCATTTCCATCTTGCTCTGCGGGTCCTGAAAGCGCTCCAGCCCGCGTTCGCGCAGCGGGTTGAAGCTCACGATCTGCGCGCCGCGCTTGTGGGCCGCGCGCAGCTCGCCCAGCATGCGCGGGTGGTTGGTGCCGGGGTTCTGTCCGAAGATGAAGATGGCGTCGGCCTCCTCGAAGTCCTGCAGCGTGACCGTGCCCTTGCCCACGCCGATCTGCGGGCGCATGGCGCTGCCGCTGGGCTCGTGGCACATGTTGGAGCAGTCGGGAAAATTGTTGGTGCCGTATTCGCGCACGAACAACTGGTACAGGAAGGCGGCCTCGTTGCTGGCGCGGCCCGAGGTGTAGAAGATGGCCTCGTTCGGGCTGGGCAGCGCGTTCAGGTGCCGGGCGATGAGCGCGAAGGCATCGTCCCAGGCAATGGGCACGTAGTGGTCGCTGGCCGCGTCGTACACCATGGGGTGGGTGAGCCGGCCCTGGTCTTCCAGCCAGAAGTCGCTCTGCTCGGCCAGGGCGGCCACCGAATGCCGGGCGAAAAGCTCCGGCCCCGCGCGGCGGGCGGTGGCCTCGGCCGCCACGGCCTTGGCGCCGTTCTCGCAGAACTCGAAGGTAGAGGCATGGTTGCGGTCGGGCCAGGCGCAGCCGGGGCAGTCGAACCCGTCGGGCTGGTTGGCCGACAACAGGGTCTTGGCCCCCTTGAGGGGAATGTCCTGGTACTGCAGCGCGCGGCCGACGGAGCGCAGCGCGCCCCAGCCGCCGGCCGGGCCTTTGTAGAACTCGATTTTCTTGTCGGTCATCGTGGTCTCCTGCTCATCGGCGAAACGAACGGCGAAAGGGGTGGGCTCCCGAGGGAGCGACCGGGTTGGACACCGCCGCTCGCGCGGCGTTCCGCAGCGGCCACCATGCTAGGGCGTTTTGAAGGTGGCCGCAGCGTCGGCCAGGGCCGCGGCCTGCTCGCGCATGCGCAGGGCGGCGGCCGCGGCCTCCTCCACCAGCGCCGCATTCTGCTGGGTCATCTGCTCGATGCGGGCGACGCTCTGGTGGATGCCGTCGATGCCGCTGCTTTGCTGGCCGCTCGCTGCGGCAATGCCTTCGATCAGGTGCGTGACCTCGGCGATCGAATGGGCAATGCCCTGCATGGACTGGCGCGCATCGTCCACCAGGCCGCCCCCCGCGTCCACCCGCTCGACCGATGCGGCGATGAGGCCACGGATCTCCCGCGCGGCGTCGCCCGAGCGCTGGGCCAGCGCCCGCACCTCGCCCGCCACCACCGCGAAGCCCC
>NZ_BAAJYR010000422.1:0-2978 GCF_057546605.1 Acidovorax sp. KPB24-03
GCTGCCGCTGACGGCGACGTAGTTGCGCTTGAGCGTGGCCGTGCCCGCCGCCGTGGTGCTGCTGTAGTGGCTCTGGCTACGGTTGCCGTTGGCGTCCCACGCATAGCCACTGGCGTTGGCGCCCAGGGTGTCGCTCAGCGCGCTGCCCGTGGGTAGCGTGAGGCCGGTCGGCGCGCTGTGGGCGCTGGCGGTGAGCCGGCCCGTGGCGTCGTAGGTGTTGGCGCTGGTGATCACGGCCTGCTGCGCACCCGTGGTGCCGCGCAGGGCGTGCCGCTGCTGCACCTGGGCCAGGCGCCCGGCGCTGTCCCAGGCCAGTTGCGGCAGCAGCCGGCTGGCGGACAACTGGCCCGCCAGGGTGTAGCTGCGCTGCTCGGCCAGGCCGAAGGCCGGCCACTTCCAGCCGGTGGGCTGGCCCAGCGGGTTCCAGGTGATGGCGGTGAGCAGCGGCTGGCCGTTCCATTGCAGCCCGGTGAGCTGGCCCGTGGTGTCGTACTGGTACTGCAGCTTCTTGCCGCTCGCGTAGGTGAGGGTGGCGATCTGCCCGGCTCCGCCATTGCGGGCGCCGTCCGGCCCCGCCGGCACATAGGCCTGGGCCAGGGTGCGGCTGTCGCCGTTGGCCAGCACCTGGGTGCGGGCGGTGACCCGGCCCAGCGGGTCGCGCTGCCAGCGCGTGGTGACGCCCGCGTCCTGGATCTCGCTCAAGGACCCGATGCTGGCCTGCGGCGTGCCGGGGGCGTTGTAGCTGGCGCCGGTGAGGTCGTACCGCCACACGCTCTGCTTGCCGTCCTTGAAGAGGATGCGCGTCAAGCGCCCCGCCGCGTCCCGCGTGAGCCCGGTGGTGCGGCCCAGCGCATCGCTCACCTGCGTGGGGCGCCCCAGTGCGTCGTATTGCACGTTGGCCGCGCCGCTGTCGGCCGAGGTCTCCCGCGTGGCGTTGCCCCGGATGTCGTTGGCATACGTGGTGGCCACGCCCGCGAAGTCCTTGGCGCCCTGCACGGCGCCCAGCCCGTCGTAGGACAGCGAGGCGACCTTGCCCAGGGGGTCGGTGATTTCCGCGACGCGGCCCAGGGGGTCGGTGGCGTACCGGTAGCGCTGGCCCAGGGCGTTCTCGGCGGTGATGCGCTCGCCGTTGGGGCCGTAGGCGTAGCGGTCCACCTGGCTGCCGGCCTTGACGGTTTCCAGCTGGTTGGCGGCGTTGATGCCCCGCTCCTGGCGCCACACGGTCTGGCCCGCGGCGTCTTTGACTTCCTGCAGGATGACGTTGTTGAACAGGTCGTACCCATAGCTGCCCGAGGCGCCCCGGTTGTCCTTCCACGAGGCCAGCCGGTGCGCGCTGTCGTAGGCGTAGTCGATCTGGTAGCCGTCCGGCTGCGTCGTGCGGGACCGCTTGCCGATGGCGTTGTACTGGTGGGTCCATTGCATCCCGAAGACCGAGACGTTGCCGAGCAGGTTCCAGGGGTTGTTGCCATAGGCGTACTGGATTTCCAGGCCGTTGGGCAGGAGCTTGCCCACCAGGCGGCCATCGCTGTAGCTGTGGCTGGTGCGCCGCCCGAACGGGTCGGTGGATTCGAACAATAGCGGCGTGTCGCTGTGGTAGGTGTATGTGCGCCGCACGCCCAGGGCATCGATTTCGGCGGTGACCAGGCCGCCCTGGTATTCCCATCGGCGGACGGCGGCACGGGCTGCGCCGTCGGGCAGGCTGGCGTCGTACACCCGCTCGGTGAGGACGTTGCCGTCCGCGTCGTAGGTGTATTCGGTGACGCGGTGGCCATCGGTGACCTTGACCGGCAGGCGGTAGGTGGGGTGCCACTGCGTGGCGACCCGGCGCTCCTGCGCGGTGCCCTGGGCGTGGGTGGCCAGCAGGGGCAGCTGGCGGTCGTTGTCCCATTCGTAGGTGGTCTGGCGGCCAGCGAAGTCCACCTCCGCCGTGACGAGGCCGGCGGCGTTCTGCACCCGGCGGTTGACCGGGCGGTAGGCCAGCCCCGGCGCCGACGAGGCACTGGTGACGGCCAGCGCCTTGTTCTGCACGGTATAGCCGTACCGGCGGGTCTGGCCGAGCGGGTCTTTCACGCCGACCTGGCCCGAGGCGATGTCGGTGTAGTCGAACTGGTGCGCCAGGGCGTCGCCTGCATGCGCGGCCTTGAGCGTGCGGCCCAGCGCGTCGTAGCTGAACTGGGCGAAACGGCTGCCGTTCTCATCGACGATGGCGGTCAGCAGGAACGGGTTGCCGGTGTCTTCGTACAGGTAGGTCTTCTGGTACTGGTCCTGCAGGCGGGACGACACCAGCCGGTCGCCCACGCCGTCCTGGTAGCTGTACCGGTAGGTGGTGGTTTGGTAGTCCGGCGTGATGATCTGTTCGATCAGCCGATCGCCCCAGACGAGGGTGAGGGTCTTGCCGAAGGCGTTGGTGATGGTGGTCAGGCGCCCGTAGGTGTACCCGTAGGTGGTGACCCAGCCGTTGCGCGCCCTGCGGCTCAGGAGTTTGCCCGCGCTGTCGAAGGTGAGCACGGAGTCGTCGCTGGCGTTCCGAAAGCGCCACAGGCCATCGGCCTGGGCCAGCGTGTCGCTGCGCTGGTCGCCCACCCAGTCCTGCTGGGCGCCCGCGCGCTGAAAGCCCCGCTCCTCACCGTTGCCGAAGATGACGGTCGCCACGCCCTCGGACACCCGCAGGCTGATGGCGTGGTTGTGCCCCCACTGGCGGCCGAAGCCCCGGCTGGCGCGGGCGGAGTCCAGCGCCCAGTGGCTGCGGTAGATGCGCACGAAGTCCAGGCTGCCGCCCCACGGGTCCTGGTGGTCCACGATCTCCTGGAAATTCTCCCCGGTGGCGGGAATGACGGGGTCGCCCACGCACATGCCGTCCTGCCCGCCAGGGAACACGGAGACACTCCGGTAGCCGTCGCCGGGCGGCGGCAACGGGGGTGGCGGCGGCGGCAGGGGGCGGCGGGGGGTGGGGGGAGGAGGGTGGCGGCGGTGGGGGG
>NZ_BAAJYR010000423.1:0-2976 GCF_057546605.1 Acidovorax sp. KPB24-03
ACCAGCGCGGCGTTCTGCTGGGTGACCTGGTCCATCTGGGTGATGGCCTGGCCCACCTGCTCCACGCCGGCGCTCTGCTCGCTGCTGGCGGCGCTGATCTCGCCCATGATGTCAGTCACCCGCCGCACCGAGGCGACCACCTCGTCCATGGTCATGCCAGCCTGGTTCACCAGCGTGGTGCCCTGGCCCACGCGGTCCACGCTGATGGTGATGAGGTTCTTGATCTCCTTGGCGGCCTCGGCGCTGCGCCCGGCCAGGCTGCGCACCTCGCTGGCCACCACGGCGAAGCCCCGGCCCTGCTCGCCAGCGCGGGCGGCTTCCACCGCCGCGTTCAGCGCCAGGATGTTGGTCTGGAAGGCGATGGAATCGATCACGCCGGTGATGTCGGCGATCTTGCGCGAGCTGTCGGTGATCTGCCCCATGGTGCTGACCACCTGCGACACCACGGCGCCGCCGCGCGCGGCCACCTCGGCCGCGGTGGTGGCGAATTCGCTCGCCTGGCGCGCGGACTGCGCGCTCTGCTGCACGGTGCTGGTGAGCAGCTCCATGGACGACGCGGTTTCTTCCAGGTTGGCCGCCGTCTGCTCGGTGCGCTGGCTCAGGTCGTGGTTGCCCGAGGCGATCTCGGTGCTGGCCGTGGAGATGCTGCCCGACGCTTCCTGCACCTGGCGCACCAGGCCGCGCAGCGAGTCCTGCATGCGGCCCATGGCGGTCACCAACTGGCCCACCTCGTCCTGCTGCGTGGCATGCACCTCGTGCGACAGATCGCCGCTGGCGATGCGCTCGGCCAGATCGCGCGCCTGGGCCAGCGATTGCGTGATGGAGCGCACGCTGAAGAAGGTCAGCGGAATGAGCACCGCCAGCCCCAGCAGGAGCCCGCCGCCGATCGCGGCCGACATGAAGGCCGTGCGCGCTTCCACGCCCTGGCGCGCCTCCTCCATCTGCTGGCGCGCGGTGGTGGCCAGGCTGGCGAACAGCTGGTCGGTGGCCTCCATGTGCTGCTTGAGGCGGTCGGCATAGGCGCCGCCCCCAGCCCCGTCGATCTGCGCGCGCTCGATCTGCTCGAAGATGGGCGAGATGCCGGCTTCGTACTGCTTGATCTCGGCGAGCGACTTGTCGATGCCCTCGACGAAGGCGGCATCCCCCGCCTGGGCCTGCCGCACGTCGGCCAGGCTCTTGCGCAGCGCGGCGAGCGTCTTGCCCCAGCTGTCGCGCAGGGCCGACACTTCGACCGAGTTGTTGAAGTTGATGATGATGTCCTTCTCGGCCCGGCGCAGATTCCCCAGTGTGGTGCGCAGTTCGGCCATGTCGGTCAGGGTCTGCACGCGCTGCGAAAACAGCACCTGCAACGTGTCCCGCGTACGGTCCAGGGCGAGATAGCCCATGGCACCGATGACGACGAGGAGCACCAAGGAAAAGATCGTCCCGAAATACAGGCGGGTGCGAATCGACAGGCGGCCCAGAGCGTTCATGGCTCTCCTCTACAAAATGTTACTTGAGCGTTAGCAATAACCACGCCACCAAAAAAAACACGGCCTCGTGGGCCGCATCGGCGATCACTATATGCGGCGCCCTGCCAATAGCCGACGGGGTATTCACCGAGGGGCCAACACGCGGCGCCATGCCCTCACACCGTGCAGTGGAAAACAAATTGTCACAAATAGAGGGCAAAGTCACTGCCATCGCGACCGCGCCGGCGCGCGCCTTCCGGCCCCGCCATGGCGCCCGCCACACCTTCGGACTCCACATGGCACACCCCTTCACTGCATCTCTCGCGTCCAACGCATCCCCTGCCCCCACTGCCGCCCGGCCGGGCACCGGCTCACTGAGCCAGCGCCTGCTGACTGTCTTTCTCGCCGTCCTGGCGCTGAGCCTGGTGGGCTCGGCCATCGGCATCTGGTCGCTGCACCACATCGGCCGCGCCACGGACGCCATGGTGCAGCGCAGCGTCGCGACCGAGCGCCTGGTGGCCGATGCGTACCGGCTGCAGGCCATCAACGCCGAGCGCTACAAGGCCGTGGCACTGAGTTCCGAACCCGAGGTGGGCGAGATCCTCGGCGCCGACATCGCGCGCACCCAGCAGCAGTACGACGCGCTGGTCGCCCAACTGGCCCGGCGGCTCGAAGGCACCGAGGACATGCAGCAGGTGGCGCAGGTGCGCACCATGGGCGCCACCTTCCTGGCCGCGCGGACGGAGCTGGTGGCCGCGCGCGATTCGGGCCTCACCGAGCGCATCCGCAAGGTCTACGGTGAACGCTTCCTGCCCTCGGCCACGGCGCTGCTCCAGGCGCTCGAAGCGCTCTCGCAGTCGCAGCGGCAGGACATCGACGAAGCGGCGGCGCAGGTCGCGCGCCTGAGCGGCATGGCGCGCTGGGCGCTGGTGGCCTTCGGCGCGCTGTCGCTGGCCCTGGGCACCCTGCTGGCGCTGTGGCTGGTGCGCAGCATCACCCGCCCGATCGCCATCGCCAGCGCCACGGCGGACCGCGTGGCCGGGCTGGACCTGCGCCAGGACATCGCCGGCCACGAACGCGACGAGACCGGCCGCATGCTCACCTCGCTGTCGGTGATGCAGGGCGCGCTGCGCAGCCTGGTGCACCGCGTGCAGACCCTGGGGCAGAGCATCAGCGCCGCCTCGACCGACATCGCGGGCGGCAACGCCGACCTGTCCAACCGCACCGAGGAGGCCGCCGCGCGGCTGCAGGAAACCGCGGCCTCGCTGGAGCAGGTCACCCGCCGCGTGGCGGATGCGGCGGCGTCCGCCGAGCGCACGGAAGCCCTGGCCTCGCAGGCCGCCAGCGTGGCGCAGGAAGGCAGCGGCGTGGTCACGCAGGTCGTGGACACCATGGACCGCATCGCCACGGGCTCGCGCCGCATCGCCGACATCACCGGCGTGATCGACTCCATCGCCTTCCAGACGAACATCCTGGCACTGAACGCCGCCGTGGAGGCCGCACGCGCCGGCGACCAGGGCCGGGG